>JBKKBV010000181.1:0-5042 GCA_046713375.1 Candidatus Limnocylindria bacterium | reverse complement strand
CTCGCCCGTGTCGGCGGCCTTGGGGACCGGCGAGAACCCGAGCGTGGTGGTGTAGTTGAAGTCTGGATGCGGCCCGCCCAGGTTGAAGGTGATCGTGGCCCCGTCGCAGACGACGGCCGCGTCGAAGAGTTCCTGGCCGGTGCCGTCATACGGACCGTAGTACGCCGACAGGAAGACCGACTTCTTATCTGCCTCGTCAGTGATCGGGTTTGCAGGAATGTCGAGGTACTGGATCGCGTACGTCGGACCTTCACTGATGATGTCGTTCGCGAACGTCCGCGAGACGCCGTACTTGACATCCTCGCAGGTGATCGGCTCGCCGTCCTGCCAGGTCACACCCTCACGGAGGGTGAACTCCCAGGACGTGGCATCCGCGTTTGGCGTGCCGGTGTCGGTCGCCAGGTCAGGGACGAGCACCGATGCCGCCTTGTCGTCGGGGTCAACCGTGTATGCCACGAGTGACCGCATCCACGTCGCTCCGAAGAACGCGAGGTCCTCACCGGTATAGGCGCGCTGCGGATCAACGCGGTTGAACTCATCATTTTGACTCAGGACGTAGATGGTGCCGCCCTCCTTGGCGCCTCCGCCCGACGCCCCCGCACTGCCGCCGGGGCTTTCCGCGCCCGACTCGCCGGGGCTGGTGCCCGGACCGCAGGCCGCCAGCACAAGCACGGCTGCCAGGCTGAGGGCAAAGGCACGGAGCACCCGTGCGTCTAATCTGACCAATGTTTCATCCTCCAACGAGTTGGCCCGGGAAGGTCCCGGCGCAAGTTGATGCGTGATCATACACGCTGACGCGCTGCGATTGCGAAATCGCCGGCGGCTCCTACCTCGCCGGCAGCTTGAATCGCGACTCAGTGAATAGCCTTTGGATCGAGGGCGTCCCGGAGCGAGTCGCCCAAGAGGTTGAACGAGACGACCAGGATGACGAGGGCCGTGCCCGGGATGAACAGGTACGTCGGGACGACGTTGAAATAGCTCACCGAATTGGCGAGCATCGCCCCAAACGTGGTCTCAGGCGGGAGCACGCCAACGCCGAGGAACGAGAGGGCAGCCTCGGTCCCGATGTACGCCGGCAGCGTGAGCGTCGCATACACCAGGATCGGCGCCCACAGGTTCGGCAGGATCTCGATGAACAGGATCCTGCGCTTGCTCGACCCCATCGCGACTGCCGATTCCACGAATTCGCGCTCGCGCAGGCTGAGCACCTGCCCGCGCACGATACGGGCGAGGTACGGCCAGCCGAAGACGCTCAGCACGAGGATGAGGTACAGGATCCGCGCCGGGTTGCCCGCGGGGACTCCCAGTTCCTCAAGGCGCTGGGTCAGGACTCCGGAGAGCGCCAGGATGATCAGCAGGAACGGAAAGGCGAGGACCAGGTCCATGAAACGACCGATGATGGTGTCGGTCCAGCCACCCGTGTAGCCGGCGACGATGCCGACGGTGGTCCCGATCGCGACCGTGATCAACGTGGCGCTGGTGGCGATCACGAGGGAGATCCGAAGTCCGAACAGGAGCTGGGCCATGATGTCTCGCCCCGTCCCCCATTCGACCCCGAGCGGGTGCGCGGCGCTGATGCCGCCCCAGTCCAGGACGGGCTTGCCACCGGAGTCGCTGATCGCGGCGGTGTCGAATTTGTACGGGTCGATGCCAAGGAAGCCGCTGACGACCGGGCCGAAGATGCCGATCAGGTAGAACACCACCAGGACGACCAGGCAGATCATGGCCACGCGGTCGCGACGGAGACGCGACCAGATGATCTGGCGCAGGCTTCGGCCGCCCGTGAGGGCCGCGCTCTGGAAGCCGGCAGCCGTATCCTGAACCACTGTCATAGTGGGGAGAGTATTCCTCCTGCAACGGCCATCGAGACGAATCCGTATCCGCTGGTGGTTCGCGCATCTTCGTGCGCGCGGCGCGATTCGGTCAAGTAGGCGCTCAATCGCGCCGACTACGCCTCATCTTCTAGTACCTCCGTCCGGCCAGCTAGGTTCAACTCCCTTAGCGGTCCGACCGTCACCGCATCAGCCCGGGGATCGGCGGTTCGTCCCCGCCTGTTGCAGTCTCATCGGACATTTGTGTCTGCATGGGCCAGCCCGGCGGCGGGTATTTCTCGGGCGCAACGTACGTGCTCGAGGGCTCGCTTGGCAAGCTTCTGGCTTCCTCGACGGGCGGGACCACCCGCCTGGCCGCCGAGGCGACGACGGGCGACTCGGTCACGGGGAGGAGCGTGATCTGCGGAGCGGTGGCAACGGCGAACAGCATGATGCCGGCGGCGGCGGCTGATACCAGACCTCCCCCGTGCACCACGCGGACCGTCCAGTGCCGCACCGGGCGGTCAACGGTCCGAAGGCGGACCAGCCCCCAACTGGCTTCAGACGGAGCGCCGCCCTCCACCCGCTCTCGCAACGCACGACGCAGGGTCTCCACCAGCTCTCGGTCGATGCCCATCTCCCGGAGACAGTCCGCGCAGGACTCCAGGTGGGCCAGATGTGGCCCGGAGCGAGGGCCGAGTTCTTCGCCGAGGGCAAAGTACTCCAGCAGCTCGCGACGTGCGCGGCTACAGCTCATCTGACCGACACCCTTGCCCCGGCTGGCGCGCGCCGCTCCTCCGGGAGCCGCGATCGCAGCGCCTTGAGCGCGTAGTGCACGCGCGACTTCATGGTGCCCACGTTGCAGCCCGCGATCTCAGCCGATTCGGCGAGCGAGTACCCATGCAGGTAGTAGAGGATGACGGCCGTGTGCTGCTTGGGGGGCAGTGTGTCGACGGCGCGCTGCAGCACCTCGATGATCTCACGGGACTCGACCACCTGGTCCGGTCGCGAGGTCAGGTCCGCCACCAGGTTGCTGATGAGCGCGGTGATCGGCTCCATGATCAACCTGCGGCGGGCGATACGGCTGTAGCACAGGTTGGTGGCTACGCGATGGAGCCACGGCAGCGGAGAGCGATCGGTCCGCAGCCGATGCCTGGCGCGGTAGGCCTTGACGAAGCAGTCCTGCAGGATCTCCTCGGCCAGGAAGGGGTCGCGGGTGATCGCCAGCGCGGTGATGTAGACCGGCCGCTGGTACGTCGTGAAGAACTCTTGGAACGCGTCGGGATCCCCCGACCTCATGCGCGCAACAAGTCCGTCCGGCTGCTCCGTCACATCTACTCCGCGTTCGATGCGCCGTTTGGCGTCGAATCCTACCCCTTTCCCGCCGTGAAGTCGTGCCGCAGATCGGGGCGGCGCGCCGCGGCAGCCTCGTCGAGGCGACCGACCGGCGTGGTCCTCGGCGCCTGTTTGAGCTCGTCCGGTGCCGTTTCGGCCAGCGCGGCGATGCCGTGCATGATCTCGACAAAGGCATCGAGCGTCTCGAGCGATTCGGTCTCGGTCGGCTCGATCATGAGCGCCTCCTCCACGATCAGCGGGAAGTAGATCGTGGGCGGGTGGATGCGGTGATCGAGGATCGCCTTGGCGATGTCCAGGGTGCTGACGCCGTGCTGACGTTTCTCCCGTCGCCCGGAGAAGACCACCTCGTGCTTGCAGATGCGGTCGTAGGGCAGGTCGAAGGCATCGGCCAGTCGAACGCGCAGGTAGTTGGCGGCCAGGACCGCGTCGTTGCTCACCTCGCGCAGGCCGTCGCCACCGTTGCTGCGGATGTAGGTATAGGCGCGCACGAACATGCCGAAGTTGCCGGTGAAGGCGCGCACCTTGCCGATGCTGGTCGGCCTCGCTTCAGACGCCTCGAGGGCGAAACGTGCCCCAGGCGTCGGACGGCCCGACCAGGCGTTGTGGTGGACCTCGTCGGGGTCGCCTGCGACCAGCAACGGCAGCGGCGTTGGCAGGAACGGTGCCAGCCGCTTGCTGACCCCCACTGGCCCGGCCCCCGGGCCGCCCCCGCCGTGTGGCGTCGAGAAGGTCTTGTGCAGGTTGAAGTGCATCACGTCGAAGCCCGCCTCACCCGGACGGAAACGGCCGAGGATGGCGTTCAGGTTGGCCCCGTCCATGTAGGCGATGGCGCCGGCCTCCTTGACCGCCGCCACGACCTGGTCGATCTGGTCCTCGAAGATGCCCAGCGTCGAGGGGTTGGTGATCATCAGCGCGGCGGTGTCCGGGCCGAGCGCCGCCCGAAGCGCCTCGAGGTCGATCCCGCCGCGTGGGTTGGACGGGATGGTGACGGCCGTGTAGCCGACCATCGTGGCGGTCGCCGGGTTCGTCCCGTGCGAGCTGTCGGGGACGAGCACCTTGGTGCGCTGCTCGCCCTCCCCGCGGGAGCGATGGTAGGCGCGCGCCATCAGCAGTCCGGTGAGTTCACCGTGAGCGCCGGCAGCGGGCTGCAGGCTGATGGCCGCGAACCCGCTGATCTCCTTCAGCAGCTCGGCCAGCAGCCACTCCAGCTCGAGGCTGCCCTGGGCCAGCGCATCGGGATCGAGCGGGTGAGAATCCGCCAGGCCGGGCAGGCGGGCCGCCCACTCGTTGACCTTGGGGTTGTACTTCATCGTGCACGAGCCGAGCGGGTAGAAGCCCAGCTCGATGGCGTGGTTCAGGTGGCTGAGCCGATTGAAGTGGCGCAGGAGGTCCAGCTCGGCGACCTCCGGCAGGCGAGGTGCCGTTGCGCGCGCCGCCGCTTCCGGGATCGGCGGCTGGCCGCTGGCGGCGGCTCGTGCCGCGTCCGAGGGGGACGGGTAGCGGACCCCCCGGCGCCCGGGTCGCGAGGAGTGAAAGATGAGCGGCTCGATGATCGTCAGCTCGTCCCCGGCCTGGGGCGAACTGAAGGCCGCGCCGCGACCCGAGGCGTCGCCGGTTGCCGGTCGCTCGAGCACGCTCACCTGGTCGACCTCAGGCCGTCCACGAGTGCCTCGACATCGGCGTCGGTGGTGAGCTCGGTGGCGGCCAACAGGAGCGTGTCTCCCAGCTCGGGATAGACGAACTCGAGGGGATAGCCCGCGACGATCCCCTGCTCGGCCAGGGCGGCATGGCGGCGCACCGCGTCGGGAACGCGAATCGCGACCTCCGCGAAGTACGGAGCGCTGAACCGCCGCTGGCCGAGGCCGGCTGCCTCGA
>JBKKBV010000180.1:0-7821 GCA_046713375.1 Candidatus Limnocylindria bacterium | reverse complement strand
GAGAAGGCCAGCTGATGGCAGGCAAGCGTCGTACCAAGGTCGGCCGCGTCATCTCGGACAAGATGGACAAGACGGTGGTGGTGAGCGTCGAACGGCTTCGGCGCCACCCCATCTACAAGCGCGTGGTCCGCCTGTCGAGCAAGTTCAAGGCGCACGACGAGGAGAACTCGGCGCACGTCGGGGACACGGTGCGCATCGAGGAGAGCAAGCCGCTCTCGCGCGAGAAGCGCTGGCGCGTCATCGAGGTGGTCGCTCGCGGATCGGGAGCGGAGCTGGTGGACACCGCATGATCCGCCAGACAACCCGGCTGCGGGTGGCCGACAACAGCGGCGCCCGAGAGCTGATGTGCATCACCGTCATCGGTCGCTCGAGCAGCGATACTGCCGAGGTCGGCGACGTCATCGTGGCCAGCGTCAAACAGGCCCTGCCCAACACCGGCGTCAAGAAGGGCGAGGTGGTGCGTGCCGTCATCGTGCGCACCGCGAAGGAATATGGCCGCCCCGACGGCAGCCACATCCGCTTCGACGAGAATGCCGCGGTGCTGATCACGCCCCAGGGGAGCCCGCGCGGGACCCGCATCTTCGGGCCCGTCGCTCGCGAGCTGCGCGAGCGCAACTACATGAAGATCGTGTCGCTCGCCCCGGAGGTGCTGTGAGATGAATATCCGCAAGGGCGACACCGTGCTCGTGCTGGCTGGCAAGGATCGCGGCAAGCGCGGCGTGGTCGAGCGCGTCGAGCGCACCAAGCGCGGCCTCGGTGTCGTGGTCCCCGGTCTCAACATGGCCAAGCGGCACCAGCGGCCCCGGTCGCGGACGCAGCAGGCCGGGATCCTTGACCTGCCCGTCCCGCTCCATCTGAGCAACGTGCAGGTCGTCTGCCCACGCTGCGATCGCCCGACGCGCATCTCGCACCAACTGCTCGAGGGCGGCGCGAAGCGCGTCCGCGTCTGCAAGCACTGCGGCGAGCAGATGGAGGTGGCGCAGTGAGCGACGAGGAAGCGACCCCCAAGGCCGTCGCCAAGGCCGCCCCCAAGGCTCCCCGCCGCGCACCTCGACGCACGGCTGCGGCCGCGCCCACGTCCGGGGCGGCCGGATCCGTGCCCGCGGCGGAGGCCGGTGGGCTTCACCGCCGCTACCTGGACGAGGTGGCGCCGGCCCTGCGACGCGAGTTTGGTTATGCCAACCCGATGCAGACCCCGCGACTCGAGAAGGTGGTCGTCAACATCGGCCTGGGCGAGGCGATCCAGAACGCCAAGGCGCTCGATGCCGCGGTCGGGGACCTGACCCAGATCACCGGCCAGAAGCCGATCGTGACAAAGGCCAAGCGCTCGATCGCCCAGTTCCGCCTGCGGACCGGGATGCCGATCGGCGCGAAGGTCACGCTCCGCGGGCAGCGGATGTACGACTTCCTGGAGCGCACCATGCGGCTGGCGCTGCCGCGCATCCGCGACTTCCGGGGGATCAGCCGCAACTCCTTCGATGGGCGCGGCAATTTCAGCCTGGGGCTGCGGGAGCAGCTCGTCTACCCGGAGATCGACTACGACAAGATCGATCGCCTGCGGGGGATGGAGATCAGCATCGTCACCACCGCCAAGACCGATGAGGAGGGGCTCAAGCTGCTCCAGCTCCTCGGCATGCCATTCCAGGCCAGTTAGCGAGGATTCTCTGTGGCCAAGAAGTCGATGATCGTGAAGTCGCAGCGCAAACCGCGCTTCGCGGTCCAGCACAAGAGTCGCTGTGCCGTCTGCGGACGCCCGCGCGGCTACATGCGGCGCTTCGCGCTGTGCCGCATCTGCTTCCGGGAGCGAGCCCTCGAGGGTCAGCTGCCCGGCGTCACCAAGTCGAGCTGGTAGCTCGAAGAGCCAATCGGCCGCCACGCGGCGGCCCCATCAGCGGCAGGCGCCTACTCCCAATGGCACGGGGCGTACCACCGCCGAGGAGATACAGAAGCCAATATGAATGTGACTGACCCGATCGCCGACATGCTGACCCGCATTCGCAATGCGAGCCTGGCGCGACATCGCGAGCTGACCCTGCCCTCGTCCCGCATCAAGCGCGATATCGCGCGGATCCTGGTCGAGGAGGGGTTCATCGAGTCATACGCCACCAGCCAGGACGGCGTGCAGGAGCTGCTCACGATCCAGCTCAAGTACGTCGAGGGCAAAACGCCGGTGGTGAGCGGCCTGAAGCGAATCAGCAAGCCGGGGCTGCGGGTCTACGCCCGCAAGACCGAGATCCCGCGTGTCCTGGGCGGGCTCGGCACGGCCATCCTCTCAACCTCCCACGGGATCATGACCGGGCAGAGCGCTCGGAAGCTGAATCTCGGCGGCGAGGTCCTCTGCTACGTCTGGTAAGGAGCGAACGCGATGTCACGCATCGGTCGGATGCCGATCCCGCTCCCGTCGGGCGTGGAGGTAACCCAGGAGGGCGCAACCCTCAGCGTGCGAGGTCCGCTCGGCACGCTCGAGCGGACGATCCACCCCGAGATGGTGGTCGAGCGGGGGGATGCGGAGCTGCGCGTGGTACGCCCCAGTGACGAGCCGCGGCATCGGGCCCTGCACGGGCTGACCCGGACCCTCGTCAACAACATGGTCGTCGGCGTGACTACCGGATTCACGAAGGCACTCGAGATCAGCGGGGTCGGCTACCGAGCCCAGCTGCAGGGCACGAAGCTGGTGTTGGCGCTCGGCTATTCGCACCCGGTCGAGGTCGATCCGCCCGAGGGGATCAGCTTCCAGCTCGAGACGCCGACCCGGTTGGCCGTAGTTGGTGCAGACAAGGAGCTGGTCGGTCAGACGGCTGCGTACATCCGCTCCCGTCGCAAGCCCGAGCCCTACAAGGGCAAGGGGATCAGGTATGCGGGTGAGCAGATCCTGCGCAAGGCCGGCAAGGCCGGGAAGGTCGGGACCGGCAAGTGATCAAGAAGCTCTCACGCGACGTGCTGCGTCGCAAGCGCCACGAACGGATCCGGCTTCGGATCGCGGGCAGCTCGGCGCGTCCGCGGCTTTCGATCTTTCGAAGCGCCAAGTTCATCTACGCCCAGGTCATCGACGACGCGAGCGGGCGCACCCTTGCCTCGGCCTCGAGTCGGGAGGGGACCCTGGCAGGCGGTCCCGGCAAGGTCGAGTCGGCCCGCGCAGTGGGCCGGGCACTCGCCGAGCGAGCAAAGGCGGCTGGGGTCAGTGCCGTGGTCCTGGACCGCGGTGGATATCGATATCACGGGCGGGTTCGCTCGCTCACCGAGGGAGCCCGCGAGGGCGGCCTCGACCTGTAGCGGAGGAACCATGGCTCGTATCGATCCAACCAAGCTCAACCTCGAGGAGAAGGTCGTCCAGATCAACCGCGTCGCGAAGGTCGTCAAGGGCGGCCGCCGCTTCAGCTTCAGCGCGGTCGTGGTCGTCGGCGACGGAAACGGGATCGTGGGCGCCGGGCTCGGCAAGGCCGGCGAGGTCCCCGAGGCGATCCGCAAGGGGGTCGAGGACGCCAAGAAGCACCTCATCAAGGTGCCCCTGGTCGGCACCTCGATCCCGCACATGGTGAGCGTCGACTTCGGCGCCAGCACCGTCCTGCTGCGGCCGGCCTCAGCCGGGACGGGCGTCATCGCCGGCGGCTCGGTCCGCTCCGTAGTGGAGGCGGCCGGCATTCGTGACATCCTGTCCAAGTCGATGGGGAGCAACAACCCGGTCAACGTGGTGCGCGCCACGATCGAGGCGCTGCGCTCGCTGCGCTCAGCCGACGACATCGCACGAAGCCGGGGGACGACCGCCGAACGGCTTCTCGGCAAGCGAGGCGCCGAGGCCGCCCGCACACCGCATGAGTATGTCGAACGACCGGCGCCCGCGTACCAGGGAGGCGGCCGTGGCAGGTAGGCGCAAGGCGACCAGCAGCGGGCCGATGCTGCGCGTCACCTGGGTGAAATCGACGATCGGCCACAAGGCGGGCGCCCGTGGCACGATCAGGGCTCTGGGCCTGCATCGGCTCCACGAGACGGTGGAGGTTGCCGACAACCCGGTGATCCGGGGGATGCTGCGCCGCGTCGACTTCCTGGTGACGGTGGACGAGTCCTCGACCGCCCCAGCCAAGGGGGAGGGCTAGATGAAGCTGCACGATCCGCGACCGCGCCCGGGCTCGCACCAGGCCCCGCGGCGGCTCGGGCGTGGCCATGGCTCCGGACGTGGCAAGACCGCGGGGCGTGGCACGAAGGGCCAGAAGTCGCGCGCCGGCGGCGGCATCCCCGCTTGGTTCGAGGGTGGCCAGACCCCGCTCCACATCCGGACCCCCAAGCTGCATGGCTTCAAGAACCGCTTCCGGGTGGAGTACGCCCCGCTGAACCTGGGGCGCCTTGCCGAGGTGGCGGCCGGAACCTTGATCACGCCAGACGTCCTGCGTCACGACCAGCTGTTGCGCGACCAGAAGACGAGGCCGATGCCGGTCAAGATCCTGGGCGGCGGCGATGCGCCGCGCGGAGTCACGATCCACGCCCACGCCTTCACCCGATCTGCCCTCGCCAAGCTGGCGGAGGCCGGCAGCACTGCCCAGCTGATCAGCTGGCCCGACGGCGCCCCAATCGAATTCGGGGCCGAGCCGAAGCCCGAGCAGAAGCCCAAGGCGAAGCGGGCCGCAAGGCCTGCAGCCGATGCACCGGCCGACGAGGATGAGCCCGTCGAGCGGGAGGCACCGGCCGACGAGGACGCCGAGGTCGAGAGCACCGAACGGAGCGAAAGCGAGTCGTGACGTGATCGAGTCCCTGGTTCAGGCGTTCCGCGCGCCCGATATTCGCCGCAAGATCCTCTTCACGCTGGGGATCCTGCTGGTCTTCCGGGCGCTGACGAATGTCCCGGTCCCGAACGTGGACCAGGCCCAGCTGAAGAACCTGTTTGAGTCGAACCAGCTGCTGGGCCTGCTCGATCTCTTCTCCGGCGGCGGCCTGGCCACCGCGTCGATCATCGGGATGGGGGTGAACCCATACATCAACGCCAGCATCATCATGCAGTTGATGCAGGGGGTGATCCCGAGCCTGGGCGAGCTGGCCCGCGAGGGTGAGTACGGACGAAATCGGCTCAACCAGTACACCCGCCTGCTGACCATCCCGATGGCCTTCGCGCAGGGCTATGGCTTCTCGGTGCTGCTGGCCGCCAACGGCGTCATCCCACAGAATCCGCTCTTCAGCTTCGAGACCCTGTCCCTCCTGGTCTCTTTCACCGCAGGAACGATCCTGCTGATGTGGCTGGGTGAGCTGATCAGCGAGCGCGGCCTCGGAAATGGGATCAGCTTCATCATCTTCGCCGGCATCGTGGGGCGGCTGCCGCACCAGGCCGCGCCGGTGGTGACCGGTCCTGACGGGCTGCTGCGCATCGTCCCGTTCATCCTGATCGCAATCGTTGTCATCGCCGGCGTCGTCTTCATCAACGAAGGCCAGCGGCGGATCCCGGTCCAGTACGCCAGCCGCGTGCGCGGCCGGAAGATGTACCAGGGCCAGACCCAGTATCTGCCCCTCAAGGTGACGATGGCCGGCGTCATCCCGATCATCTTCGCCATCAGCATCCTGCTCTTCCCGGCGCAGATCGCCCAGTACTTCACCGCCTCGAGCATCGACTGGGTCAAGGACGTCGCGAACTTCCTGGTGGCGAACCTGAGCCAGAGCAACCCCGTCGTCTACGGCCTGCTCTACTTCGTGCTGGTCGTATTCTTTACCTACTTCTACACGGCGTTCCAGTTCCGTCCCGACCAAACGGCGGACTACCTCCGCAAGAACGGCGGCTTCATCCCGGGCATTCGCCCCGGGAAGCCGACGGAGGAGTTCCTCGGCCGCATCACGAACCGGATCACGCTCGGCGGCGCCCTCTTCCTCGCCTCGCTTGCGGTGCTGCCGCTCGTGGTAACGGCGGCCATTCCCGGTACGGAGGCTCTCCAGCTCGGCGGGACCAGCGTTTTGATCATCGTCAGCGTGGTGGTCGAGACGATGAAGCAGCTCGAGGCGCAGATGTTGATGCGGCATTACGAGGGCTTCATCCGGTGAACGATCCGGGCGGCGACCAGAAGGCGTCGTCCACGGGCCGTCGGATCCTGCTGTTGGTCGGCTCGGTCGGGGCGGGCAAGGGGACGCAGGCAGCGGCACTCAGCAGCGAGCTTGGCCTTGCGCACCTGGCCTCCGGCAATCTCTTCCGCGAGGCGCTGCGCGATGGGAGCGAGCTGGGGGAGCAGGCGCGCGCCTACATGGAGCGCGGCGACCTCGTGCCCGACGACATCACCATCAGGATGTTCATGCACGAGTTGTCGCAGCCGGCCGCTGCGCGCGGCGCGATCCTCGACGGCTTCCCTCGTACGGTCGCCCAGGCTCGCGCGCTCGACGCCACCCTCGCCGAGCGCGGGGAGCAGATCGAACGCGTCATCTCGATTGAAGTGCCCGTGGACGAGCTGGTCGCGCGCGTCGCCGGACGCCGGGTCTGTCCCGAGTGCGGGACGCCGTACCACGTCGACACGGACCCGCCGCGCGTGCCGGGCCATTGTGACCACGACGGCGCCGAGCTGCAGCAGCGCGACGACGATCGGCCAGAGGTCGTACGCGCGCGGCTCGAGAAGCAGGTCCGCCCGATGCTCGACGTGCTCGACTACTACGACCGGACGGGGATCGTGCAGCACGTGGACGGCAGGCAGCCGATCCCTGCCGTGACGCAGGAGATCCTCGAGCGGATTCGCGCCGGATGGTGACGATCAAGCGTCCCGAGGAGGTCGCCCGCATGCGGCACGCCGGCACGATCCTGGCCGATGTCCTGCGCGTGCTCGAAGGCGAGCTGCGCCCGGGCGTCACGACCGCTGATCTCGATGCCATCGCGGAGCGGATGATCCGCGACGCCGGGGCGATCCCCTCATTCCTGGGGTACGGCGGGTCGCGCGGGACGATTCCATTCCCCGGCTCGATCTGCGTGTCGCTGAACGACGAGGTGGTCCACGGCATCCCGTCCGAGAGGCGCAGCCTCAGAGCGGGGGACGTGGTGAAGCTGGACATCGGCTGCATCTGGCAGGGGTGGCACGCCGATACCGCGCGCACCTTCGGGATCGGGCCGCTCCCCGAGCGCCTCACCCGGCTGATCGACGCCACGCGCCGCGGGATGGAGGCGGGGATTGCGGCCGCCACCCTCGGAGGGCGGCTCGGCGATGTCGGTGCAGCGATCGAGGCGGTCGCCCACGAGCACGGCTACGGCATCGTGCGACCCTTCGTGGGCCACGGCATCGGCACCGCCATGCACGAGGATCCGCAGGTCCCGAACTACGGGCGACCGGGAACCGGGATGCGCATCGAGGCGGGGATGTGCTTCGCGATCGAGCCGATGTTCAACCTGGGCGGAGACGACGTTGCGCTGCTGGACGACGGCTGGACGGTGGTGACCAGCGATGGCAGCATCTCGGCCCATTTCGAGGACACGATCGCGGTCACGCCATCGGGCCCGGAGGTGCTCACGCGTGCCTGATTGCCGCTCTGCGCGGCGTTGTGCTCGGCGCCGATGCTCGTGTATACTCTCCGTTCCGTGGTCGCCCCGAGCGGCGGCCTTTCCGTGTGTTCACTACCCATTTGCAGCCAATCAGCAGTTCGAGGGTGCGTAGCGCTTGGCGAAGAAGGATGCGATCGAGGTCGAGGGCGAGGTAGTGCTCCCCCTGCCCAACGCGATGTTCAAGGTGCGACTGGAGAATGGTCACGAGGTCCTCGCCCATATCTCCGGCAAGCTGCGCCAGAACTTCATCCGCATCCTGCCCGGCGACACAGTCCGCGTCGAGCTGAGTCCCTACGACCTCACCAGGGGTCGCATCACCTACAGGATGA
>JBKKBV010000179.1:0-6644 GCA_046713375.1 Candidatus Limnocylindria bacterium | reverse complement strand
GAGCGGGTCGACGATCTTCCAGCGCGTGACCGGATCGGCCACGAGCTTCTTCTTGTCCAGCGTCAGGTAGTCACCCGGGGTCGTGTCACGACCGATAACCCGGCGCTCCATGCGGTGAACTTCCTGCATGAAGGGCACCTTGAAGTGCAGTCCGGGCTCGACCTGCCCAGCGTGACCCTGGCGGCGGTGATCGCCGCCGACGTGACCCTCAACCTGCCTGACTACCTCGCCCCCGAGCGCACCTTCCAGCTGCTCGCCCAGGTCGCCGGGCGGGCCGGCAGGGGAGAGCAGGCCGGGCGGGTCCTCATCCAGACCTACGCGCCGGGCCACTACGCCATCCGGGCTGCGGCGCGCCTGGACGTCGACGGCTTTGCCGACGAGGAACTGCCGCGGCGCCGGCTGCTGGGCTATCCGCCCACGAGCGTGCTGGCCCGTCTGCTGGTCGCCGACCCTGATCGCGGCCGGGCGGAGGCGCGTGGCCGCGACGCGGCGGCGGCGGTCGCTCAGCCAGGTGTCGAAGTGCATGGGCCGCTCCCCTCGTACGTCCCTCGTCGCGCGGGGCGCTGGCGCTTCCAGGTCGTGATACGCGCGCAGGACCAGGGCGCCCGGGCGGCGGCCCTGGAGCGGGTCCCGGCCGGCGTGGCGATCGACGTCGACCCCGAATCGTTGCTCTAGGGCGGGTGATCCGGCTGGCCGGGATGCGATCCGCGAATCGGTACAATGCGGGCGATGGCCAACCGTCCGATCCTGACCGCCGACGAGCCGATCCTGCACCAGCGCGCCAGGAAGGTGACGCATTTCGATGCCTCGCTGCATCGGCTGCTGGATGAGATGGTCGAGACGATGCGCGATGCGCCGGGAATCGGGCTGGCCGCCAACCAGATCGGGGTGCCGCTGCAGGTCGCTGTGATCGAGCTCGAGGAGAAGGTGACCGAGCTGATCAATCCGCAGATCGTCCGCACCAGCGGCGAGGTGATCGACTGGGAGGGCTGCCTCTCCGTCCCGGGCTTCGTGGCGGAGGTGCACCGCCACGCCAGGGTCACGGTCAAGGCCCGGAATCGGCATGGCAAGGAGTTCCGTGTCAAGGGAGATGAGCTGTTCGCGCGCGCGCTGCAGCACGAGATCGATCACCTGAACGGCACTCTGTACATCGACTACCTCGATTCGCTCGAAGAGCTGGTTCGCGTCAGCGAGCACCCGAGCGAGGTGGAGGAACCGACGACCGCGGCGATCTAGTGCCGCCGCTGGGCCGCATCGCGTTTCTCGGCACCGGATCGTTCGGCGTCCCGTTCCTCTCCCGCCTCCCGGAGTTGTCCGACCATCTCCTGGTGATCAGCCAGCCGGATCGACCTGCCGGACGTGGCCTGCAGACCCGTCCGTCGCCAGTCGCGGCGTGGGCGCGAGAGCACGACGTCGCCGTCGAGACGCCACGCCGCCTCCGTTCGGACGAGGGAAGGGAGCTCCTCCGCCGCTTCGCGCCCGACGGGCTGCTACTGGCCGCCTACGGCCAGCTAGTGCCACCCGACCTGCTGGAGGTGGCGCCCCGACAGCCGCTCAACGTTCACCCCTCGCTGCTGCCACACCATCGCGGCGCGGCGCCGGTGGCCTCGACGATTCTTGCCGGCGACGCCGAGGGCGGGGTCTCGCTGATGGTCATGACGGCCGACCTCGACGCCGGTCCGATCGTGGCCCAGTGGCCGGTCATGCTCAATGGTCGGGAGACGACGCCAGAGCTCGAGGGACACCTCGCGCAGCTCGCCGCCGAGGTCGTTCCGCCGGAGCTCGATGCCTGGGTGGCCGGTGAGATGGCGACGACGCCACAGGACGAGAGCCAGGCCAGCATCATCCGTCCCTTCCGCCGCAGCGATGGCTGGATCGATTGGCGACAGAGCGCCACGCTGGTGGACCGGCGGGTGCGCGCCCTGCAGCCATGGCCGGGGGCATGGACCACGCTCGACGGGCGGCGGCTGCACGTCCGGGCCGCCCACCCTGTGGCGGGCGTGGATGGACCGCTGGTCGGGACCCTGCTCCCCGGTGAGTGGCCGCTCGTGGCCTGCGGACAGGGGGCGCTCGCGCTGGAGCTCGTCCAGCAGGAGGGACGACCGATCATGCCGGCCGATGCCTGGCGTCGCGGCCTGCCGCGCGACCACGTCCTGCTCGGCGGCGGAACCGCCCCGGCGTAGCGTCATCTTCACCGCGCCTTCACAGAGGCGAAAGGGAGCCTCGGCTATACTCGGCGCGCTTCCAAGGAGGTAGCAGCAACAACTATGGGTGGTTTCCTGCCGTACATCTTGCTCGTCATGCTCCCGAGCCTCGCCATCACCGGATGGGCCGCTTGGCGAGTTCGCTCGACGTATGCCCGGTGGTCGAAGGTCGACTCCGGGATTGACCTTTCAGCCTTTGACTTTGCCCGCCGTCTGCTCGACAGGCAGGGCCTGACCGACGTCCAGATCGAGCCGGTTCCGGGCAACCTGACCGACCACTACGACCCGCGTGGCAAGGTGCTGCGCGTCAGCGCCGCCGTGGCTGGGTCGCAGAAGCTCGGCCGTTACGACCCCACCGACCGGTCGATCGGATTCCCGCGTGGCTCGCGCACCCTCTCGGTGGCTGCTGCTGCGGTGATCGCGCACGAGGTCGGGCATGCCCTCCAGGATCGCGAGCGCGATCCGTGGATGGCTGCACGTCAGACGATCGTGCCCGTGGCGCAGCTCGGGTCAGGGCTCGCACCGTGGCTGATCATCGCCGGCGTCTGGTTCAGCATCCTGCAACTGGCCTGGGTCGGACTGATCTTCTTCGCCGGAGCCGTGCTCTTCACGTTCGTCACGCTGCCGGTCGAGATCGGCGCATCCGGTAAGGCGCTGGCCTTCGTCAGCAGCCTCGGGCTCAGCGGTGAGCGCCAGGTTGGCGCTCGCGAGGTGCTCAAGGCAGCGGCCTGGACCTACGTCGCCGCGGCCCTCGCCGCGTTGCTGACCTTCCTCTACTACCTGATGCTGATCCTGGGGCGTCGTGACTGACCTTCCTTCCGCCGGACCTCAGCCGGCGATCAGCGAGATCGATACCGAGATGCTCACCGCGTGGCTCGCCGCCCGCGGTGAGCCCGCGTATCGGGCCGCCCAGATCCTGGCCGGCGCGCATCGCCCCACCGCCGTCGGCCTCGACGACCTGACCGATCTGCCCCGTCCGCTGCGCGTTGCGGTGGCGAGGGAATTCCGTTTCTCTTCGATCACCGGCAGTCACACATTGGCCGCCGATGGCGGGCTGACCGCCAAGGCGGTGCACGAGCTGGCCGATGGCCAGCGCATCGAGTCGGTCCTGATGCGGTACCCGGGCCGCGGCGCCGGCATCGGGCGTACGACTATCTGCATCAGCTCTCAGGCCGGCTGCGCCGTCGCCTGTCCGTTCTGCGCAACGGGACAGGCCGGGTTCGGGAGGCAGCTCACCGCCGGCGAGATCGTGGACCAGGTGTTGCACTGGCATCGCGATCCATGGCTCGCGCTCGGCGCGGATTGGCGACCCGGAGGGGGCCGCAGCCACTACAACATCGTCTTCATGGGGATGGGCGAACCACTCAACAACGTCGAGCGGGTCTTCGCGGCGGTGCGCCTCCTGAACGATCCGGCCCGTCTGGGGATCGGCGCTCGGCACATCACGGTCAGCACGTCGGGCGTGGTGCCGGGGATCGACCGCATGATCACGGAGCTGCCACAGGTCAACCTGGCGATCAGCGTGCACGCCGCCAGCGACGAGCTGCGGGACGAGCTGGTTCCGATCAACCGCAAGTGGCCGATCGCTGAGGTCGTGGGCGCCGGTCGGCGCTTCGCCGAGCGCACCCGGCGTAGGGTCAGCCTCGAGTACGTGCTGATCGATGGGATGAACGACGACGCAGCGCAGGCCGCCGGCCTGGCAGCACTGGCCAGCGGCTGGCTCTGCCACGTGAACCTCATCCCGCTGAACCCGACGCCAGGATCTCGCTGGAGCGGAACCGAGGCGGCCGGTGTCCGTGCCTTCGCGGCCACCATCCAGAACGCGGGCGTGCCGGTCACCGTGCGCGACACCCGGGGGCGGGAGATCGAGGCGGCCTGTGGCCAGCTCCACGCGCAGCTCGCCGGGAAGCCGATCCGGCCGGCGGTGCCAATGGTCACGGCGTGAACCCACGCCCGGTGCAGATCAGCGCCAGCCTGCTGAACGCCGACCACGCACGGCTCGGCGATGAGGTCCGTCGGGCGGTGGAGGGCGGGGCCGACTCGATCCACCTCGACGTGATGGACGGTCATTTCGTCGAGAACCTGACCATCGGGCCGGTCGTGGTCCAGGCGGTGCGCCCCTTTGCATCGCTCCCGTATCACGCCCACTTGATGGTCTCCCAGCCACTGCGCCAGGCGCGCGCCTTCGCCGATGCCGGAAGCGACCTGATCGTCGCCCATGTCGAGGCCGATGACGACCCCCGGGAGGTGATCGACGCGATCCATGGCTACGGGCGCAGTGCGGGGCTGGCCATCAACCCGGAGACGTCCGCCGATGCGGTATTGCCGTACCTCGAGTCGATCGATCTGCTGCTGGTGATGACGGTCCACCCCGGGCGAGGCGGGCAGGCCTTCCTGACCGAGGTGCTGCCGAAGATGGCGCAGCTGCGTGACGAGATCGAGCGGCGCGGGCTCTCGCTCCCGATCGGCGTGGATGGAGGAGTCAATCTCGATACCATCGGTGCGGCTCAAGCCGCCGGCGGCGAGATCATGGTCGCGGGGTATGCACTGTACCGCCAGGCGGGCGACCTCGCTCCGACCGTGCAGGCCCTCCGCGCTGCGGCGGTCGCGTGATGCACCGATCCGTTGGCCGCGCACGATCCACCGTCATGGTGGTGCTGCTGGCCACGATCGCGTTCGGCTGCGCCGGGCCGGGGCCCAGGGAGAGCCCGACGCCCGAGCCGCCACGCGACGTGGTCGTCACCGTTCAGGATCGGACCAATGAGGCGCCGGTGCCGAACGCAATGCTGAAGTCGGAGGACGGCACCGCCATCACCGGCGAGGACGGGACGGCCACCATCAGAGCGGTGAGTGGCGCGACCGTGGAGGCCAGCTCGGATGGCTTCGACGCGGGAACCGGCACCGTCCCCGATGAGAAGGGGTTGACCATCGCGCTGCGTCCCAACGTGGTGAGCGGCGCGGTGACGGATGGCGACGGCAAGTCGATCGCCGACGTCCGCGTCTTCGTCGATGGCGCGACTCAGCCGGTGGTGACCGACGCCCGCGGGCGCTACAGCCTCCCCGGCGTCCCGGAGCAGGGGAACCTCATCTACAAGATGCCCGGATATCGGCTCGGAGTGATCCCGATCGATGCGCAGATGACCAAGGACGTTGGGCTGACCCCGTTCGTCGCGCGGGCGCTGTATGCACCATCAGCCGTGTTCGAGGCGGCCGGCCGCCTCGACGCCATGCTCGACCTGATCGAGCGGACCGAGGCCAATGCGATGGTCATCGACGTAAAAGAGACCGCCGGCAACCTCTACTGGTCCACCGCTCTGCCCGCCGCCATCGCCGCCGGAGCGGTCATGGAGGCTCCGCTGTTCCAGCTCGACGAGCTCCTGCCGGAGCTGAAGGAGCGCGGCATCTACACCATCGCCCGGATGGTGGTGATGAAGGACAACACCCTCGGAACGGCGCGCCCGGAGCTGGCTGTCACCAACGCGGCGACGGGCGAGCCCTGGCGCGACTACGGCGGCGGTATCTGGCTGGACCCATACAACGCCGGGGTGGCCGAGTACATCGCAGCCCTGGCCGGCGACCTCGCCGACAAGGGCTTCGACGAGGTGCAGCTCGATTATGTGCGCTTCTTCAGCGACGGCGACTATGCAACCGCCGACACCAACCTGCCGAACACGCAGTCGTTCAGGCTGCCCGCGATCCGGCGTCTCTTCCGGCTGGTCTCCGATGCGCTCCTGACGAAGCGCGCCTTCCTGTCGGCCGACGTCTTCCCGATCAGCTTCATCGCCAGCGATGACCAGGGGATCGGCCAGCGGCCGGAGGTGATCATGCCGTACGTCGACTACTTCTCACCGATGGTGTACCCGAGCCACTACGGCCCGTTCACCTTCGGCTTCCAGAACCCGAACGACCATCCCTACGAGGTGATCGACGAGACCCTTAAGATCATGAACGTGCAGCGGGCCGGCCTGCCGATGGTGATCCGGCCCTGGATCCAGGACTTTGGCTACGGTCCGTTCGCGCCATACACCGCCGGCCAGGTGCTCCAGGAGATGAAGGCCGCTAGCGACAACGGCGCCCAGGGCTGGATGATCTGGAACGCGCGGGCCTTCTTCACCGAGGCAGCGCTCGGGCCACCGCTGGAGGGCGAGGACTCAGGCCAGATCACCAGCCCGCTGCCATCTCCGGGCTCGTAGGACGGTGCGCCTCGTCGTCCAGCGGGTCAGTCGGGCCGAGGCGCGATCCGGCGGCGTGATCCTGGGCTCGATCGGCCGGGGCGCCGCCGTGTTGGTGGGGATCGGGGTGGGGGACACGCCTGAGCTGGCCGATCGGCTGGCTGAGCGGCTGCTTGGCCTCCGCTACTTCGAGGATGCGGATGGACGCACGAACCTGGCAATCGACGAGGTCGAAGGCGCGTTCCTGGTTGTGAGCCAGTTCACGC
Source organism: Candidatus Limnocylindria bacterium (assembly GCA_046713375.1). Classification (GTDB taxonomy): domain Bacteria; phylum Chloroflexota; class Limnocylindria; order QHBO01; family QHBO01; genus CF-167. Next base: position 2 of record JBKKBV010000179.1, on the reverse strand, counting down.
TC
>JBKKBV010000178.1:0-4586 GCA_046713375.1 Candidatus Limnocylindria bacterium | reverse complement strand
AGGAGACGGGAGCCGTGGCATCCTGGCTCGGGACCGGGGAGAGCCTGCTGCCGCGGATCCTGACCGTGGACGAGGTGATCGAGCTGCTCGAGGCCGTGACCATCGATGACCTGCTGCGCGTGGCGCGACAGTACGTGCGGCCCGAGCTCGCCCGCCTTGCCGTGCTCGGCCCGTTCCGATCGCGCCTCCGCTTCGAGCGGATGGTTCAGCGGTGACACGCCGCTCGCCGCCTGTCGCCCCGGGCTGGGATGCCCCGCTCGATGTCGTCGATCTCATCCCGGATGAGCTTGCTCTGGCGCGTGCACAGCTGGGGTCGGGGCTGTATGGCCTGGCTGAGGGGGTCCTCCTGCGTCTCATCGCCGGCCTGGAGGCAGCGGGCAAGGGCGGCCTCGAGGAGCTAGACGGCGCACGGGCGCTGCTGGGCGAGGCCCTCTGGCGCCAGGGCCGACCGCTCGCCGCCGGCACCGCCATCGAGGCTATTCGGAGCAGCAGCATCGAACGGCGCCGCCCGCTGGTCATGCTGATCGAGGCGGAAGCGGTGGCGGCCGGCGGCGACCCCGACCGAGCCGCCCGGCTCGCGGAACGGGTCGTCTCGACGATCGGCGTGGACGAGGCATGGAAGCTGCGGGGCGGCGTCGCGACGCGCATCACGTGGCCCGCTCCGTCGTCGTTTCGCTCGCCGGCTCGGCACACCGAGGGTGCCGGACGCCTGGCGGATGCGCCACCCGCGCCACCCACGCCTGAGAGAACGGCGGCGGCGCACACCCGGCTCGAGGCCGCACGTCGTGCCTTTGCGGCGGGGGAGCTCGATGCAGGAGATCGTCAGCTGGCGGCTGCGCTGCGGCTCGACGCCAGGATCGGGCCCGAGGGAGCCATCGTCCTCGAGGCGACCCTCGGCGAGGAGGCGCCAGCAGAGCGTCTGCTACTCTACGGCGACCTCTTGCGCGCCGCCGGCCGCGAGGCGGATGCCACCATTGCCTTCGACCGCGCTGCTCGCTCCTGACCACCTGCACGGAGCCCACTTCCGCATGGAACGCACCCTCGTCCTGATCAAGCCGGATGGCGTCCAGCGCGGGCTCGTCGGCGAGATCATCGGCCGATTCGAGCGGAAGGGCCTCAAGCTGGTCGGACTGCGCATGCTGGACGTGTCACGAGCGCTCGCCGAGCGGCACTACGCCGTCCACGAAGGGAAGCACTTCTACGCGGGCCTGGTCGACTTCATCGTCTCCGGCCCAGTCGCGGCGGCGGCGCTCGAGGGGCCTGATGCGATCGCCACTGTCCGCCGCATGGTCGGCAGCACGATGCCCAACGAGGCCGAGCCTGGCACCATCCGCGGCGACCTGGGGATCAGTGGCCTGCGAAACCTGATCCACGCCTCCGATGCGGTGGAGACGGCGGCCTCGGAGCTGGCGCTCTGGTTCCAGCCGACTGACCTGGTCGACTACGGGCGAGCCATCGACAGCTGGATCGTGGCCGAGGAGCCTGCCCGGTCGTAGGCGGCGGTCGAGAGGCCGGCGTAGGTCGGATGGTCGACGAGGCCCACCCGATCCAGCGGGAAGTAGCGCAGCCATGCGCGACCCACGATCAGCTCGCGGTCGACCACCCCGAAAAAGCGTGAGTCCTGGCTGTCGGGACGGTTGTCGCCCATCACGAAATAGGCGTCGTCGGGGACTGTCCAGGAGGTGGTCCCCTCCGAGTCCTTGGGCAGGGTGGGTGCGATCCCGCCGCCGATCCTGTGGACGAGGTACGGCTCCTCGAGGCGCACCGGGCTCCCGCCGGGCTCCTGCACGAAGACGCGGCCGTTCTCCAGGCTGACCTTGTCGCCGGGCATGCCGATGACGCGCTTGATGAACGGCACGCCGCCCTGTCCGAACCCCTCTGGCGGCTCGAAGACGACGATGTCGCCGCGTTCGTAGTCGTTGAACCGCGGCGAGATCTTGTCGATCAACACGTACTCGCCGGGATTGACGGTTGGCACCATCGACTGCTGCTCCACCTCGAACGGCTGGGCGACGAAGTTGTGGATGACCAGGTAGATCACCAGCGTCAGCACCAGCGTCTCGACGATCTCGAGCGCGCATCCGAGCCTGCGACGCGGGGCCGGTTGCTCGCCGCCCGCCGGCAGGTCTGAGCCGGGTGTCGGCGGAGGGGTGTAGGTCATCGGGCTCCGTCAGGTGGGGGCGTGGCAGGCGGCGGTAGCATAGCGGGCTCAGTGATGAAGCGCGCCGTGCCACTCAGGAACATGGCGGTACTCGGGCTCGGCTTCGCGGTGCTCGCGGCCATCCTGTACTACGCATCGACCGTCGACGCCCGCGGGCCGACCGTGGTCGCGATCTCGCTCACCCAGCACCTCGCCGATGATGCCGAGCAGGCCCTGACCACCACCAGCATCGAGGTCGACTTCTCCGAGCCGGTCGAGCACAGCTCAGGCGAGGCGGCGTTCGCGATCGACCCCGCGGTCGACGGCGCATTCAGCTGGAGCGCGTCCAGCCTCACCTTCACACCGACCGCCCGTCTGCCGTTGCGAACCGAGTTCGAGGTCTCCATCGGTCCGGGCGTCCGTGACCGCTCGGGCAATGAGAGGGTCGGGGAGCCCGAGCGGTTCACGTTCACGACCGTAGGGAATCCCACGGTCGTCGAGTCGGATCCGCGCGATGGCGCCGGCGACGTGGCACTCGACGCACCGATCTTGGTGGAATTCTCGACCCTGATGGACACCGCCTCGGTTGGAAGTGCCATCGAAGTCGCGCCCGCTACGGAAATGGCGCTGCGCTGGAGCCGCGAGCGCCTGACCGTTGAGCCGGTCGACGGCTGGGATCCCAATCGTCTGTACTCGTTGACGATCGGGGTCAGCGCACGCGATCAGGCCGGTACACCACTCGAGGGTCGCTTCCGGCTCTCATTCCGGACCGTGGCGGCCGGGCTCACGGTCGAGGAGATTGTTCCCGCGGACGGGGTTGAGGGGATCTCGGTCAACAGCCCCATCGCGCTCCTCTTCGATCAGCCGCTTGACCCGGCCAGCGTGCAGGATGACCTGCTGACTATCACGCCGGCCGTGGCAGGCTCGCTGGAAGTGATCGCACCGCCTGGCTCGGCAGGCCTGAGTGACGAAGCTACACGGATCCTGCGATTCCAGCCGTCAGGTCCGCTCGACCCGACCACGACCTACCAGGTAACGCTCGGTCCCGGCCTGCTGGGCGCCGACGGGGCGGGCATGCCCGCGGGCATGTCGTGGGCCTTCACCACCGGGGCCCCGACGGCCACGCTCTCCAACCAGGTCCTCTTCCTCTCCGACCGCGCCGGGATCGCGAACCTGTGGGCCATGAATCCCGACGGGTCGAATCAGCGCCAGCTCTCAGCCGAACTCTCATCGGTCATGACGTACGCGGTCTCGCCTGACGGGCGCGCCTTTCTCACTGGTGACGGCGCCGCGATCGTCTGGCAACGGACCGACGGCTTGGCGCGTCGCCTCCTCACCGACCCCGGCGTGATCGAGTTCGACGCCGCCTATTCACCCGATGGGACGGTCATCACCTTCGGTCGCGCCGATCCTGCGCTGGGATCAGGCCTCGGCCTCTGGATGCGTGACGGCGATGGGAGCGATGCGCGGCCGATCGAGCTGCCGTCGGGCTCGGTCCCATCCCCCTCGGCAGGTGGACCGACGCCGGTGCCCCTGCTGCGCGCCCCGCGCATGTCCCCCGACGGGACCGCCCTGGCCTTCGTCGACCAGGCCGGGCGAGTCGCGATCCTCGACCTCGAACTGGATGAGCTGACCTCCGCCCCCTTCGTCGCGCTCTCGGAGCCGACCTGGCTCCCCGACGGGAGCGGGGTGCTGGTTGCGGGCCTGACCGCCGGCTCAGCGATTGATCCCGAGCCGCATCGGCCATATTCGGCGGTGAAGATCCTCGATCCAGCATCGAGCGAGCTGGGGGCGACCCGGCTGGCCGGGCTGCGCGTCGTGAGCCTGGGACGCTCCGCAACCTCGGTCAGCGCCACTGCCTTCGGGGCGGGCGCTTCGCGCCCGGCGGTCGATGCCGCGGGCCGCTACGCCTTCATTCGGCTGGCCGCCGAGGTTGGTGGAGGAGACCTCTGGGTGGCGTCCGCGCTCGGGGACCCTGGCGAGGCCGTCGCCCCCCCGGACATCGAAACGGGATCGGCGTCTTTCGCCCCAGAACCGGGATCGATGGTGATCGGCGCGGAGCCCGGGGGCGTCTGGCTCCTGAGCCTGGGGAGCGGGCAGGCGCAACAGCTCACCGAGGATGGCTGGCTGCCGCACTGGCTGCCCTGAAAGTTGACCCCCCCGGGAACGCCGGGCTACCATACCGGCGCTCCGCTGGCGGACGCGCTGACGCGACCCTCCGCCGGCGTTTCCGTGTGCGAGACAACGCGACATGCGAGGCGGGCGCGCCCTGAATAGCAGCGACCGGATCGCTCAGCCCAATTCGGAGGTTTCATGGATTTCATCATCTGGGTGATCCCCGCTGCCGGCCTGGCCGCGATCGCCTTCGCTCTCTACCTCGCCCGTGACGTCCTCTCCCGCGACAAGGGGCCGCAGGCGATGCAGGACGTCGGCGACACCATCCGCG
>JBKKBV010000177.1:0-3061 GCA_046713375.1 Candidatus Limnocylindria bacterium | reverse complement strand
GGCCGAGCAGGAGGTGCTGCACGCTGCCTTCCGGGCGCTCGCCATGAAGTACCACCCCGATCGGGATGCATCGGCTCGCGCAGCCCGACGCATGATGGAGCTGAACCAGGCGTATGCCATGGTCCGCGAACCCGAGCTGCGGGCGCAGGTCGACAAGTCGCGGCGTGCCGCGCGCGTGCCATTCGACGCTGCTTCCATTCCGCCCATGTACGGTCGCGTGACGGCACCTTCGTCGCAGCCGCGCCGCACAAATGGCACCGCCAACGCCAACGCCACAAAGCTCGACGCGGGTCGCTATGCCGGGTGGACGCTGAAGGACCTGGCCAGTCACGATCCGGGGTACCTGAAGTGGCTGGCGCGCCACTCCTCGGGCCTGCGCTACCGCAAGGAGATCTCGCTCATTCTCGGTACCAGGGCGGTCGCCGGGGGCTGAACCACGCGCGGCCTTGACGCGGTAGGCTTGGCCGGAATGAGCGACGCACAACCGGCGGCCAGGTTGCGGGCCGTCTTCCTGGATATCGGCGACACCGTGATGCGCCCGAACCCTTCCTGGGAGCATGTCTACGCCATCGCTTTCGAGGAGTACGGCGTCAAGGTCGAGGTCGAGGCGCTGTACGGGGCCCTGCGCAGGGCCTACCACCATGGCGGCTATGGCTTTGAGGCCGGCTTCGAGCCCACCGAGGAGACCTCCTTCGCGCGCACCATGCAAATCGACAGCGCCGCACTGGCCGACCTCGGGCTCGAGCCGATGCCAGAATCCTTCTTCCGCCGCCTGTCGGAGCTGTTCATGGTCACCGCCAACTGGCATATCTTCCCCGATGTCGCCCCCGCCCTGGCGGCACTCCAGCAACGGGGGCTGGTGGTGGGAGCGGTCAGCAACTGGGTCTGGCAGCTGCCCGAGCTGCTGCACGCGCTGGACCTGGTCAAGCAGTTCGACTTCATCGCCGCCAGCTCGCGCGTCGGATTCGAGAAGCCCCACCCCGAGATCTTCGAATGGGCACTGGCGCAGGCCAAGGTCCAACCCTCGCAAGCGATCCACGTTGGCGACCACCTGGACGCCGATGTCGCGGGCGCGCAGGGCGTTGGCATCCAGCCGGTCCTCATCGACCGGCGCGAGCGATTCACCGCGGCTGACGTTCCGGAGGGCGTGCCGCTCATCCGCACGCTGTCCGAGCTGATCCCAATCGTCGACGCTCGCCTCCCGGCCACGGTGGCAGGCCGATGATCGACGAGGGGTGGCGCTGCTTCGTGGGCGTTCCGATCGGTGAGCCGCTCGACGGCGAGCTGCGTGCCTCGCTTGGGGCCCTCAAGGCTGCAGCATCGGCCGAGGCCGATGAGCTGCGCTGGATCGATCCGCAGGAGTGGCACCTCACCCTGGCCTTCATGGGGCCGGTCGCCGAGGCCGAGCTGCCACGCCTGATCGAGGCGCTCACCGACGTGGCGGCCAACCATGCGCCGTTCGCGATTCCCACCGGGGGACTGGGAGCATTTCCGTCGCGACGTGAGGTGCGGATCCTGTGGTACGGGCTGGCTGATCGTTCGCGCCGCCTGGCCGAACTCGCCATCGCCGTGCGGATTGCGGTCGACTGCGAGACGGCCTCGCCGTTCCGAGCCCACCTGACACTGGCCCGGGCGCATGGCGATCGCGGCGTCGCCGTGCCGGCGACCACCTGGAAGGTCCCGATGCCAGCCGGACAGCTGGCCGTCGAGGAGCTGGTCCTGTACCGGAGCCATCTGGGCGCCGGCCCGGCCAGGTACGAGATCCTGGCCTCGGCCCCGCTGGGCCTGACGCTGGCCGGGTCGCGGGCCGCGACGCCATGACTGAAACCAAGCCGCGTCCAAGATCACCCCATGTGGCGGTCATCGGCGACGGGGACCCGCGTGGCCCGGAGGCGCACCGCATCCTCGAATGGGCCGAGGAGGTCGGGCAACTTCTGGCCCGAGGCGGTGCAGTCGTGATCACCGGCGGACTTGGCGGCGTGATGCGGGCGGCATCCCGCGGCGCACACGGCGCCGGCGGCGCAACGATCGGGATCCTGCCCGGCGCCGATGCGGCCGAGGCGAACGAGTTCGTGTCGATCCCGATTGCCTCGGGGCTGGGCGTGATGCGCAACTTGGTGGTAGTCACCGCCGCCGATTCGGTTGTGGCGGTTGGCGGGCGGCACGGGACCCTGTCGGAGATCGGGATGGCCCTGCGCATGGGCCGCCAGGTGGTGACCCTCAGCTCGTGGCGGGTCGAGTCAGATCACCGGATCGGAGGCCCGCGGGTCCACCGCGCTCGCGACCCGCGCGAGGCGGCCGCCATGGCCCTCCGCCTGGCTACCGCCGGAGCCGATCCGCCCGACTAGTTCCTTCAGTTAGCCGCGCTAGTGAACGAGGCCCCGCTGTTCGAGCACATAGAGCTGTGACGGGTCATACGGCATGTCGACACCTGCGCCGCCGGAGACAGCCCAGCTCTCGGAGATGATCTGGATGGCCAGACACGCGAGCGGCTTGCCGGGGACCACGGTGCAGCCGCTGCTGTTGCTGCCGCCAGTGATCTTCACCTTCGATTCGGGAGCGTAGACGGTCCCCGACAAGATCAGTTCCGCCTTACCCTCCACCTCGATGTCCTGCGGCGTTTCGATCACCGACCCGTCCATCCAGATCAGGATCCCCCTCCAGGCGCAGATCTGGGGGACCACCTGCTGGCATGTGGTAGAGTCCGTCGCCTTCAGCCGAAGGGCGCCATCCGATGTGACCTTGATATTGCCCTGGCATTGCTTCGGCATCGCCGGGCAGTTCGGGCCGTCGGTCGAGAAGATCGTGATCCGCGCATCGATCAGGTTCCCGCTTCCATCCACACCGGTGGCCGTCTCGAGGGTGGTAGATGGCCCCGGGGTGATGCCACCCCCAGCAAAGACGTACATGCCGGGCTTGAACACAACTCGGACTTTATTCTTGATCTCCCAGCCCGCGTAGTAGACCCCTGGATCCATGCTGCAGATCCAGATCGCTCCGACTTTCGGGCACGTCCCCGTACTGAGAACGCAGGGATCGCCGTCTGACGGAGAGTTCACGT
>JBKKBV010000176.1:0-5264 GCA_046713375.1 Candidatus Limnocylindria bacterium | reverse complement strand
GCCGACCCGATCGCCACGTTGACGATCCCGTTGCGCCACGGCCGCCCGAACGAGTCGCTGATGATGACCGCGGGGCGGACGCCCGACAGCTCGCCCAACCTCTCGCGAAGCGCCCGCGCCGAGGCGTCGGGGTCCTCGGGCAGCAGCGTTGCGACATCCCCACCGCCGACGTTGGAGAGGTCGACCCCCGCGTTGGCGCACACGAGGCCGTGCCGCGTCCGCGAGATGATCAGCCCACCGGGGGCCATGCGCAGCACCTCGGCGCTCTCCCGTAGGACCAGCTCGACCTGCCGCGCGTCCTTCCCCCACTGCGCCGCCCACTCTTCCGCCTCTGGACGAGGAGTTACCGATGCCAGCTCGACTACCCGACCCTCGGCCTTGCTGACGACCTTCTGGGTCACGACCAGGACGTCTGGGGCCTCGAGCCCGATGCCGCCGGCGGCCACAGCCGCCGCGATGAATCCCGCCAGGTCGTCGCCCGGCTTGATCTCCGGGATGCCGTCGACCGCGATGAGCGAGATCACGCCGCGTCGCCCAGCTCGATCCAGCGCGCCAGGTCGGCGGGGGTGTCCAGGTCGAACGCCAGTCCGGGCCGATGCACCTCGGAGAGCGGGACGCCAGCGGCTTCCGCCTCGGCAATGTGCGCGGCCAGGGATCCGACTCCGAACCGGAGGGCGATGGCGTCCGGCGGCCGCAGCGCCAGCCCGTTGGTGCCGGTCCCTGCCCGATCCGATGCGATCGCCACGCCGCCTGCCTGAGGCAGCGCGTCGAGCAGCGCGGCCACGTCATCGGTTGCCAGGTTGGGCAGGTCGCCATGCAGGATCACGAGGGTCGTGACTCCCTCGACGATCGCCTCCCCACGCGCCTGCTCGAGGCCTTCGTTCAGCCCCATGCCGCGCTGCACCACCAGCCTGGCGCCCGCGGCGGTGACCAGGGGCTCAAGCGCCGCAGAGGGGGTGATCACCACGACGTCACCGCACGCCTCGTGGGCGATGCGGAGCACCTGCTCGAGCAGCCGCCGGGCGAGCGCTTCTCGCTCACCGTCGTCGAGCACCGGCGCCAGGCGTGTCTTGGCGGCGGCCAGGCCACGGTGCGGCACGATGATCCGGACGCTCACCCGCGGAGCATACCCTCGCCCAGCTCCACGAGCGCCCTTGCCAGGCTGGCCCGATCCTCGTCGTTGTGCATCACCGTGGGCAAGACGGTGACCCTAATCCCGAGCGCCTCGATCTGCGGCGCGAGGGCCTCGTCTTGCTCGTCGATCACGAACTCTTCAAAGAGCCCGTCGTACATGCGCGCCACGCCCAGCGCGCTCGACTCGTGGCCGAGCGAGGTCAGCATCCGGTCCGCCGGTCCGCGCAGCGCCTTGCTGGCGACGATCCCGCTGACCCCGATCCGTGGCGCCGGCGAGGCCAGCAGTGCCTCCCGCATGCCGGGGATGGCCAGGATCGGGCCGATGCTGACGATCGGGTTGGACGGGCCGATCACCACCAGCGCGGCGTTGGCCAGCGCCCCCAGCGCGGCGGGGCCGGGTCGGGCGGCATCGGCACCCTCGAAGCGCACCGCGCGCACCTCGTCGCGCTGGCCGCGCTGCACGAAGTAGGCCTGGAAGTCGAGCTCGCCGGCATCGGTGCCAATCCGGGTCCTCAGCCGATCGTTGGTCGCCGGAACCAGGTGGCTGGCGATGCCCAGCGAGGCGGTCAGCGCGACGGTGGCATCGGTCAGGGAGGCTCCACCGGCCATCAGGTGCGCGCGCCGCACGTGGGTCGCCAGGTCGGCGTCACCGATCCGGAACCAGGTCTCCGCGCCGTACCGCTCCATCTGCGCCATGGCCGTGAACGTGTCGCCGGTCACCCCCCACCCCTGCTCGCGGTCCGCGATGCCGGCGAGGGTGTACATGATCGTGTCCAGGTCCGGGCAGACGAGGAGGCCGTAGTGCTCCGCATCGTCCGCCACATTGACGATGACGCTCAGGTCCCCGGGCTCGAGAACCATCTGGAAGCCGTGCGCGAGCTTGGCCCCGCCGGTTCCACCCGCCAGGAGCGTGACCTTCATGTCAGGAGGGTAGCGTCCCGGCGGATCGATCCGCTCAGCCTGCACTCGCCACAAACGCCGCTTGTGCATGCGCGCGAGTGCCGCCCCAAACGCGACATGACACAAATGCCGCGTGTGCGGTGGCGCGGTACGAGGTCAACCGGCGCGGATGCGCAAGTGGTGCTTGTATCGGACTTACGAAGGCGCGCATCTGGCGCCTCACCGCCGCTGTCACAAATCGAGCGCGGCTCGTCGAGGGCTCCGTTACCAATCACATTGGTACAACCACGCCGGATCCCTACATCTGGCGACGTTTTACCAACGTGGTTGGTGAGATCTCACCGGAACGGCCCTGACGGAGCCTCCGTACGGCTCAAATGCGCCGCTCTACCAATGTCATTGGTAAGTCGCCTAGATCGGCCGAGGAAAGCTGCTCAGCCGGCCTCGAGCATCGGCTTCACCTGGGTTATCAACCGCTCCATCGACTCCGCGTCGTGGGGCGCCGGGAACCCGATGATGAAATGGCGGAACCCGATCCCCAGGAACGGCCGCATCTTCTCGGCCACCTGCTCCGGCGTCCCGACGTTCTGGTTGGGCCAGACCCGCGCATGGCCATTGTGCTCGAAGAGCTCGTCGTTCACGCGGCGCGCCTCCTCCTCGGTGTCGCGGATCACGCACACCCCCATCCCCACCGTCCGCTCGATCTCGGATTCGTCGCGGCCCACCTCGGCGCAGTGGCGGCGCAGCACTTCGTCCTTGTGTTTGACGTTCTCGAAGCCACCACCCAGGTTGCACATGTCGGCGTACAGGGCGACGGTCCGCAAGGTCCGGCGCTCTCCCCCGCCCCCGATCAGCAGCGGCAGCCGCGCCTGCAGCGGCGGCGGGTCGTTGCGCACGGAGCGGGTGGCGTAGTAGCGCTCCCCGGATGGCTCCTCGCCGTGGAGCATGCCGCGCATGATGCGGGCCGCCTCGTCGAGCCAGCGGAGGCGCTCCCCGGGCGAGCCGCCGAACGGGATCCCGAAGGCGCGGTGCTCAGTCTCGAACCAGGCGCCGCCGATCCCCAGGATCGCCCGTCCGCCCGACACGTGGTCCAGGGTGGTCGCCATCTTGGCCACCAGGGCCGGGTTGCGGAATGTGTTCGCCCCCACCATGAGGCCGATGCGTGCTCGTTCGGTGGCCCCGGCCCAGCCGGCGAGCACCATCCAGCCCTCGAGCATCGGTCCCTCATCGGACCCCACGATCGGGTAAAGGTGGTCCCAGGTCCACACGTCGTCATAGCCGAGCTCGTCCGCTCGGACCGCGGCCTCCCGCATGGAAGGCCAGGAGGTGTACTGGTTCCAGGCCAGCATGCCGAGCTTGATCGGCTCGGTCACCGGTGCCGAATCACCCGCTCGACGTGGACCGTGATGTCGACCCGGTCGCCCATCGCGAACGACCCTTCGCCCTGGCCGTAGCGATGCGCCATGGCCCAGATGTTGGCGAGCGCCTTCTCGCGGTCGTCGGAGAGCTCCGCCCGGCCCTCGATGGTCACGTAGTCAGTCCCCTCCTCGAAGCAGAGGCTCACCCGTGGGTCACGGCGCAGGTGGCGGTCCTTGATGCGGCCTGCGAGCGTGTTGAGGAGGACGACGTCGTCACGATCGGGATCGAGGTCGAACCAGATCACCGACAGCTTCGGCATGCCGTCCTTGCCGATGGTGGCCATCACCGGGAAGCGCAGCTTCCTGAGCAGCCATTCCCGTAGCTCGGGGGTGATGGTCTCGGCGGTCGTCATGGATGAGGCCACGTTCCGCATGCTACTAGACTCCGAACCGATGGACCCCGAGCGCGAAGGACCCTCCGCCGAGCTGCTCAGCATCGGCTCGGAGCTGCTCGCCGGGGAGACGATCGACACCAACGCGGCCTTCCTCGGATCGGCGCTCGCCCGGTTGGGGATCCCGCTGCGCAGCATCCGCATGCTGCCCGATGACCGTGCGGTGATCGCCTCAGCCTTCGCCGAGGCCAGAGGGCGCATCGCCCTGGTGGTCGCCACCGGCGGGCTCGGCCCGACCCACGACGACCTGACCCGTGAGGGTCTGGCCGATGCCCTGGGCGAGGAGCTGGTTCCCGACCCCGCCCTCGAGGCGCAGCTGCGCGAGCGCTTCGCGGCCCTGAGAACGATGCCGGAGTCCAACCTGCGCCAGGCGTTGCGCGTGCCGTCGGCCGAGGCGCTCCCCAACCCCATCGGCTCCGCGCCCGGCTGGTGGGTGGACCGGGATGGATGCGTCGTGGTGCTGATGCCAGGAGTCCCGTCCGAGATGCGGCGCATGTGGGACGAGCAGGTCGTGCCGCGCCTCGCTGGGCGCTTCGCGTTGGCGCCGGTGCGCGCGCGCTCGGTGAAGACGTTCGGGATCGGCGAGTCCGCCCTCGCCGAGATGATCGGTGACCTGCTGGTGGAGCCCGGTCCGGGCGTCGCGGCGGGCATCTACGCCCATGACGACGGCGTGCACATGCGCTTCTGGACCCGCGCTGAGGCGGCGACGCTGGATGCGCCGGTGGTTCGCGCCCTGGCTCTCCTGGGCGAGCACGTCTACGGCACCGACGAAGCCGATCTCGCCGCGGTGGCACTCGCTGCGCTCGGGCGTGCGGGCGCCCTGACGGTCGCCTCGAGGGAGGCCGACACGGGCGGGACACTGCTCTCCATCCTGGCCGCTGCCGAGCCGGCTGCCGGCGGGCCACGATATGTGGGCGGCGTGCTGGATGGCGGCGCCACCCCGTCCCCGCCGGTCGCGGACGCCGTGATCCAGCTCTCGCTGCTCCCGACGGATGCCCATGGCCGCAGCCGCGTCCGCGTTTCGGTGACCGGGACCGTCAGCATGCCGATCGCCGAGGTGCGCATCCACGGCAGCGGCGGGCAGCGCGCCCGACGCGCTGCCTTCGCGGCCCTGGACCAGGTTCGACGCGCGCTCTCCTGAGTACGACGAGGCCCCCCGGCGGACCGGCGGGCCTCGTGTAACACATAGGATTTTCGGTGGTGTGTGCTTAAGGAAGCGACACGCGGTTGCCGTAGATGTTCTGGTCAACTCCTCCGGCGTTCGCACATTGGTCGGCGCCGTACGTCACCCCGTCGGTCCCCAGCACGCGGCATTGCCAGACGTCGAAGCCATCCTGGACAGCCTCGCGGGGATCGGTCCCCGGGACCACATCACGGTTGTCCGTCCAGGCGACGTATGCCTCCAGGTCGCCGCCATTGT
>JBKKBV010000175.1:0-3249 GCA_046713375.1 Candidatus Limnocylindria bacterium | reverse complement strand
GAGCACGTAGACGGGGCATCTGGGCCGATGGAACAACTACAGATGATTGTCGTATGAGGCGACGATCTCACCTGGCCATCATGGTGATTGCCCTCCTGATGGTCGGAACGAGCATCGTCACCACCTCACCCCGCGACCAGGCCCAGGCCGGGGATCCGCTCGCCGAAGCGAAGGCGCAGCAAGAGGCGCTCGAGGAGACTCTGAGCGCTCAGCGCGCTGCGCTCGCCCAGCTCAAGACCAGGGCGTCGACCCTTGCCAGCAAGGTGGACGCCGCCAGGGCGCAGCTCGCATCGGTGACCACGGAGTACAACCGCGTCAGCGGGCTCCTGGCCGAGGTGCAGGCCCAGGTGGCCGATATCACGGCGCGCCTGGCTGACCTGCGCGCCCAGATCGCCGACCTCGACCAGCAGCTCGTGGAGGTCGCCGCAGAGATCGTCGCCCAGACCGCGGAGCTGCACGCTCGCGAGTCGCTCCTGGAGGACCACATCCGCGCGGCCTATGAGCGCAGCCAGACCTCGGTGCTCGAGCTGCTCCTCTCTGCCGATTCGCTCGACGCCGCCACCAACCAGGTCGGCTACATGATCACGGTCTCGGACCAGGACAAGCAGCTGGCCCTCGAGATCAGGGACCTGCGGGTCAGCCTCGAGGCGAAGGAGGAGTCTCTTCGCGAAGGGCTGCGGCAGGTCGCCGAAGCGCGCGATCAGGCCGACGCCCAGGCGAAGCTGCTTGCCCAGCGCGAGGCCGAGCTGGCGGCGATGCAGGCCGAGCTCGCGAGATTGAAGGCGGCCGCCGAGCAGAAGCGCCGCGAGCAGGAGGCCGCGCTGAACGCCGCCCTCGAGGCCAAGGGCGATGTCGCGCAGCAGATCACGGACAACCAGAGGGCGTTCGAAGCGCAGACCAAGCTGGTCGCCAAGCTGCAGGCGGAGGAGGATGCCAGGCGCCAGGCGCCATCGGCGTTCGGCTTCAAATGGCCCGAGCTCACGTTCCGAGTGACGCAGGAGTGGGGTCCCACCAACTTCCGGCTGGAGCCGTCATATAGCTACCGGGGCACCTACTACCCGCACTTCCATGGCGGGATCGACATCGCGAGCGGCTGCGGAATCCCGATCCTTGCGGTCGGCACCGGGACCGTCCGGGCGTCAGGGCAGCCGCTCTGGCCCTGGGACTCGGGCTACGGGGTCGTCATCAGCCACGGCTCCGGGGTCCAGAGCTGGTACTGGCACCTGAAGGCGGTCGTCGTCGTCCATGCGGGCCAGGTGGTCAGCCGCGGCCAGGTGATCGGGTATGAGGGGAATACGGGCAACTCAACCGGCTGCCATCTCCATTTCGCGATCAACGACCACGGCATCTGGGAGAACCCCCGGGTCTACCTGCCCTAGCCCGATCCCGTGGCCGCCGGTTCGGCCGCCCGCTCGGCGGGGCGGTACATCGTTGCGACGTACTCACCGAGCATGCGCGCCGTGCTGAACTGCCAGATCGCTGCCTGGATGGCCTCGCGCATGGTGTCGATCCAGTCGCCGGGCATCCCCTCGCCATCCCTGGCGTAGAAGCGCGGCACGACCTCCTCCTCGAGAAGCCGATACAGCTCCGCGGCATCGGCTTCGTCCTGGGCCGCCTCATCCGCGAGCGTTTCCCGCCCGCCGATCGCCCAGCCATTTCGGCCGTTGAACCCTTCGTCCCACCACCCGTCGAGGATGCTGATCGAGGGGATCCCGTTCATGGCTGCCTTCATGCCGGACGTGCCGGATGCCTCCATCGGCCGCCGGGGATTGTTGAGCCAGATGTCGACCCCGCCCACCAAGAAGCGGGCGATGCGCATGTCGTAGTCCTCGAGGATGAAGATCCGACCGCGCAGGGGTTCGGTGCGAGACAGCGTGAAGATGCGCTGGATGACCTGCTGGCCGGGGCGGTCGGCGGGGTGGGCCTTGCCCGCCAGCACGAGCTGTACCGGGCGCTCGCTGTCCGCGAGCAGCCGGGCCAGGCGATGCTCGTCATGGAAGAGCAGGTCGGCGCGCTTGTAGGTGGCGAAGCGTCGCGCAAAGCCAATTGTCAGGGTTTCCGGATCGAAGGCCGCGCCGAGCTCGCGGAGCACGCTCGGCGATTCGCCATGGCGGGCGAACTGGCGAGCCAGGCGACTGCGCATGAACTCGATGAGCTCCCGCTTCTGCTGTCTGTGGGCACCCCAGAGGTCGATCTCGAGCACCTCCCCCAACTTGTCGAAGGCCTCGGCCCGCGGGGCGTCGCTGCCGAGCGAGCGAGCCGTGGCCCGCTCGAAGAGACGCCGCAACGGGCGACCAATCCAGGTTGCGGCGTGGACCCCGTTGGTGATGGCTGAGATCGGCTGCGGCCGGATCGGGGCCCATGTGGCGTTGGCGGTCTCGCCGTGCAGGCGGCTCACCGCGTTGGCGGCGGTGGCGTGGCGCAGGACGAATGCGGTCATGTCGAAAGGCGGCTCTATCTCGTCGCCCAGCCCGCGTCCGAGCTCCATCAGCTGTTCGGCCGGCATGCCGCAGGCCTTCAGCCAGGGGCTCAGCAACCGGCTGGCCAGCGCCCGCTCGAACTGCTCGTTCCCGTCCTTGACCGGGGTGTGAATCGTGAAGACGGAGTTGCTGCCGACGCGCCGAAGCGCCTCATCGGCTCCCAGGCCTGGCTCGGCCGCGACCAGCTCACGCGCTCGTTCGAGGAGCAGAAAGGCCGAATGCCCCTCGTTCAGGTGCCACGCCGCCGGCTCGATCCCGAGAGCCCGCAACGCTCGGACGCCGCCGATCCCCAGCACGATCTCCTGGCAGAGCCGCATCTCGCGCCCGCGGACGTAGAGGATGTGCGTGATCGGGCGGTCGCTCCCCTCGTTGGAGGGGATGTCCGTGTCAAGCAGGAGGAGTGGCACCCGACCTACCTGCGCCAGCCAGACGGCAGCCTGGACCTTGCGATCAGGGAAGTCGACGCTTACCTGCAGGGGAGCGCCATCACGCCCCCGCACGCGGCGCAGGGGCAGCATGGCGGGGTCGAGGTCCGGCTGCGCGTGCTCCTGGTGACCGTCGGCATCGATCTGCTGACGGAAGTAGCCGCGCCGATAGAGGAGCCCAACTCCAATGAACGGCAGCGCCGCGTCGGATGCGGATTTGCAGTGATCGCCGGCGAGGATGCCGAGTCCGCCGGAGTAGATCTGCATCGACTCGTGGATTCCGTACTCGGCGCAGAAGTACGCGATCGGCCCCGGAAGGGATGCCGCCGGATCCGCGTCTGTCG
>JBKKBV010000174.1:0-12292 GCA_046713375.1 Candidatus Limnocylindria bacterium | reverse complement strand
GAGTGCAGGAAGGCGAAGAGCTCCTCGTCGCCCGGCTGGCCACGATCGCAGTCGATGACGGCGAGGTCGATCTGGCCGTCGCGAGAAAGCCAGCCGAGAGCCTCCTGGCGATCGGCAGCGATCGCCTCGAATCCGGCTTCGATCATCGCGTCCTCGTAGGAGGAGCTCCACCCATCCAGGGCGAGCAGGACGCTGGGTCGGTTCATGTGCAGTGCCTCTGGGTGTGGTGCGGTGACGAGTGGCACCACAATCCGGCGAAACCACCCTCCTGGGCAATGGGACCTCGGCGTCATCGGGGGTCGCCGAAGGTACGGGGGAGGGCCCTACGCAGACTCTTCCGCGCGCTCGGCTGACCTTGGGCGAGGGCTTCTGCGGCGTGGCTCGGCGTCATCGGTCTCGGTCACCAGCATCGGCGGCTGGCCATGCTCGATCGTCTCGCCGGTGATCACCACCTTCTTGACGTCGGTTCGTTCGGGGATGTCGTACATCACCTCGAGGAGCGCCTCCTCGACGATCGTCCGCAGGGCGCGCGCACCGGTCTTGCGATCGATTGCCAGGCGTGCGGTCGCCTCGAGCGCCTCATCGGTGAAGACCAGCTCCACCCGGTCGAGCGAGAGGAACTTCGCGAACTGGCGGGTGACGGCGTTCTTCGGCTCGGTCAGGACCTTGATCAGGTCGTCCTTGGCCAGGGCCGTCAGACCGACAACCACCGGAAGCCGTCCGACGAACTCGGGGATGAGTCCGTACTTGAGCAGGTCCTCGGGCATCAGCTGGTCCATCAGCCGGCGTCGCTCCTCCTTCGAGCGCTGCGCCTGCGATCCGAATCCGATCCCCCGCTTGCCGACCCGCTCCTCGACGATCTTCTCCAATCCCTCGAACGCGCCGCCGCAGATGAACAGCACATTAGTCGTGTCGATCTGGATGAAGTCCTGGTGCGGGTGCTTGCGGCCGCCCTGCGGCGGCACGTTGGCGACCGTCCCCTCCAGGATCTTGAGGAGTGCCTGCTGGACCCCCTCGCCGGAGACGTCGCGGGTGATGGAGGGGTTGTCGGTCTTGCGCGCGATCTTGTCGATCTCGTCGATGTAGATGATCCCGCGCTGCGCCCGCTGCACGTCGAAATCGGCCGCCTGGATCAGGCGGAGCAGGATGTTCTCCACGTCCTCGCCGACGTAGCCGGCCTCGGTCAGGCTAGTGGCATCGGCGATGCAGAACGGGACGTCCAGCACCTTGGCCAGGGTCTGCGCCAGCAGCGTCTTGCCGCTGCCGGTGGGGCCGACCAGCAGGACGTTGCTCTTGCCGAGCTCCACCTCGTCGACCGCGGAGCCGGCGTTGACTCGCTTGTAGTGGTTGTAGACCGCCACCGAGAGGACCTTCTTGGCCTGCTCCTGGCTGATCACGTAGCTGTCGAGCTTCTCCTTGATCCGGCGCGGGGACGGGAGCGCGGCCGGTGTGGTCTTGGCGCGAGGCGCCTCCAGCATCTCCTCTTCGATGATCTCCTGGCAGAGGTTGATGCACTCGTCGCAGATGTAGACCCCCTGGCCCGCGATGAGCTTGCGCACCTGCTCCTGGCTCTTCCCGCAGAAGGAGCAGCGGTATGGCACCTTGGTCTTGCCGGTCATTGCTCCGAGCATATCACGCGCTTTGGAGGGCGCCGGATATAGACCGATGGTCCCCGCTAGCATCCCCCGGTGGATCGCTCAGCCGTATCCCAGGCGCCGGTCGAGTCGCCGATCGGCCGCCTCTGGGTCGCCGTGTCGCCGCTCGGGCTGGTCTCGGTGACCCGCGGCGAGGATCCCGACGGCGGCGATGATGGCTGGACTCTCGATCCGGAAGCGGTGGCTCCGGCCGTGGCGCAGCTGGAGGCGTACTTCGCGGGGCGCCTTCGGACCTTCTCCATCCCACTGGATCTGCGAAGCGCAGGCGCGTTCGACTCGGCGGTCTGGACGGCCGCGCGACAGATCCCCTACGGCGAGACCGCCTCATACGGTGAGCTGGCGGGGATGGCCGGCTTCCCCCGAGCAGCTCGTGCTGTCGGGAACGCCATGGCCCGCTGTCCGTTCTCCCCGGTCGTGCCGTGCCATCGGGTCATCCATGCGGACGGGTCCATGGGTGGCTGGGGAGCCGATACCTGGGTCAAGCGCTGGCTGCTCGACCTGGAGCGCCGCGGTAGCATCGGCTGATGGCAACGCGGTCCGACGTGCGGCGCTTTGCCCTTTCCCTGCCCGAGGCGCAGGAGGAGCCTGGCTTCTCGTTCACGCTCGGCGGCAAGGGGTTTGCCTGGCCATGGCTGGAGCGACTGGATCCGAAACGGGCGCGCGTCCCCAACCCCGACGTGATGGGGGTGCGGGTCGCCAACGAGGTGGAGCAGCAGGCGCTCCTCTCGCTGAATCCCACCGTCTTCTTTACCGAGCCGCACTACAACGGCTACCCGGCCGTGCTGGTGCGGATCCCCGCCATCGAGGTAGACATGCTCGAGAAGGTCCTCACCAATGCCTGGCTGACGCGAGCCCCAAAGAAGCTGGCTGCCACCCTGGAACGCTGAGCGTTACCCACCACATTGGTACAACCGCACAGGAAGCCCCGCAGACGCACGCGAAGCCTCGCAAACGCGACGCTCTTACCAATGTCATTGGTGCCGGGTTGCCAGAAGGTGGCTTCCCGTGGCGTTCTACCAATGACATTGGTAGGGCTCCCATGGATGGGGCTCAGCGAGGTTGGGACGGGCAGCGGGCCAGCCGCAGCGCGTTGCGCAGCCGCGCCAGGCCGGGTGCTGACCGGCCTCAGCGCTACTTCTTGGCTTTGTCCGCCGCGGCCGCTTCCTTGGCGGTGGGGACCGTTCCGCCCGCGGCCTGGGTCATGCTGATCAGCGACTCGGTTGAGCCGACGAAGACCTCGTCGATCAGGCCGTAGGCCTTGGCCTCATCGGCGCCCATGTAGAAGTCGCGCTCCGAGTCGCTCGTCACCTTCTCAGGCGGCTGCCCCGTATGCGCGGCGAGGATCCCGGTGAGCCGCTCAGTGAGGTGCATCACCTCGCGCATCTGGATCTCGACGTCCGGGGTGTTGCCCCGGAAGCCGGCCGAGCCCTGGTGAATCATGATCCGGCTGTTCGGCAGGGCGAAGCGCTTTCCCTTGGCACCGGCCGCAAGGAGCACCGACGCCATGCTCGCCGCCTGCCCGATGCAGATGGTGCTGACCGGAGCCTTGAGGTATTGCATCGTGTCGTAGATGGCGAGGCCGCTGGTCACCACGCCGCCGGGCGAGTTGACGTACAGGCTGATGTCCTTCGTCGGATCCTCGCTCTCCAGGAAGAGGAGCTGCGCGATGACCAGGTTGGCGATGTGATCCTCGATCGGCTCCCCCAGGAAGATGATCCGCTCCTTGAGCAGCCGCGAGTAGATGTCGAAGGCCCGCTCACCCCGAGCGCTCGACTCGATGACCATCGGGACCAGCATGCGTCTACTCCGTGGTGTCGTCTTTTTCGGAGGCCGATGCCTCGGCCGGGACTGCGTCCGTGCCCAGCGCGCGGTCGATCAGCGTGTCGACCAGTGTACGGTTGCGCAGCGTCATGCGCAGGTACGAGCGGCCCCGCCGCGAGGTGAGGTACTCCCGCAGGCGCGGCTCATCGGGATAGCGCGCCAGCTGGTCGGCGATCTCCTCCTCGACCTGTTCCGGGGTCGCGTCGATCCCCTCCTTCTCGGCGATCGCGCTGAGGACCAGGAGTGACTTCACTCGACGGCTGGCCGGCTCGCGCAGTTCGGTCGCCAGCTCCTCGGGCGACTGACGAGCCATCTCCAGGTACCTGTCCATTCCTATCTGCTGCGCGGCCAGCCGGTTGCGCAGCTCGTCGCGCATGATCTCGATCTCGTTGGCGATCATCACCTCGGGTAGCTCGACGGTCGCGTTGGCGGTGGCGAAGTCGATGATCCGGTCAGCGAAATGGTGGCGGGCCTCGTCGGCCCCGCGCCGGGCGAGCGCATCGCGGATCTCGGCGCGCAGCTCGTCAACCGTCCCGAGCTCGCCGACGCTCTTGGCGAAGTCGTCGTCCAGCTCGGGCAGGATCCGCTCCCTGAGGTCGAGCAGCGTCACCTCGAAGTGCGCGTGCTTGCCCTGGAGCGCCTCGACCCGGTAGTCATCGGGGAAGTCGATCTCGAACCCCTTGGTCTCGTCGATCGCCATCCCAATCAGGTTCTCTTCCCAACCCGGGATCATCCGCTCCTCGCCGATCACCAGCGGCAGCCGGTCGGCGGATCCGCCCTCGAACGGCTCGCCGTCGATCGTGCCCACGAATTTGACGGAGGCGATGTCGCCCTTGGCGGCCGGCCGTCCGTCGACGGGCCGCAGCGTGCCCTGCTGTTCGCGCAGGTCGGTGATGACGGCCTCGACCTGTTCGTCGGTCACCTCCACCGGCTCCGGCCCGAACGGGTAGTCGGCGTATGAGCCCAGGGTCACCTCCGGCCGGACGGCGACGGTGGCGGTGAACTTGACCGGCGCGCCCTCGGCCACCGCGCCGCTATCGAGGTCCACCTCCGGCTGGTCGATCGGGATGATGGCGACCTGGTCGAGGGCCGCGTCGTAGCTCTCGTTGACCAGGTGATCGACCGCTTCGGCAATCACGGAGGCTCGTCCCACAAAGCGATCGATGACGTGGCGTGGCGCCTTGCCCGGCCGGAAGCCGGGGACCTTCGTTCGTTCGGCGACATGGCGATAGGCGGTCGCGAAATGGCGGTCCACCTCGGTCTGCGAGACCTCGATCTCGAGGACCATCCGGGATCCGGACTCTGGACGGGTGGAGACGGTGACCAATGCTGCTCCTGCTGCTGGCGTGGTGGGCGAGGCGAGATTCGAACTCGCACGTCTTGCGACACCGGCTCCTAAAGCCGACGCGTCTGCCGTTCCGCCACTCGCCCGCGGCTGGGAGTCTACGTCAGCCGCGCCTCGACCAGCCCGCGTAGTCGTCGGGGCCGGGGCCAGCAGCCGTGTTGTGCGCCGCGGCGGGCTTCGCCGCGGCAGCGGCTGCAGCGGCGGCGCGATCCTTGGCTGGCGGCTCATCGGTCAGGAAGCGCTCGATGGCCTTTTTGGCTACCGCGGCTGCGACGAGTCCCAGAGCCGTCTCGGCCGCGGTCCAGGCCGCGCGGCCGGGGCCTGGAGGTCCCTCGACCATCTGCTTGGCCAGCTCCTTGCGCGCCTTCTTGTCCTTGATCGGGTCGCGTCTCCAGCGCTTGAGCTCGTCGACCAGCTCGTCGCGCACCGCAGCCGCCTTCGGTCCAGCCTCGCCGGCCAGGGCGCTGACCCAGGCCTGCATCGTCTCCGGGAGTGCGTCGTACGCCTGCTCGGCTGCGTTCGGTGCGAGCCGTCGGCGCAAGAGGCGAGCCAGGCGTCGAGGCCCGCCCGCGACCAGGAATGCGGCCGCCGCACCGATCCCGATCACAACGCGCGGGTTCTCTCGAATCCGGCGCCCCAGGTCGAGGGCGTCGCGCAGGCGATCGGCGGTCGCCTCCATCTCGGCGCGTTGGGCGGCGATCTCTACCCGCGTCTCAGCAATCGTTTCGCCCATGCGACCTCCTCTCGGACCGACGCGATCGTCTCTTCCGGCGGTCCGATCTTGATCTTGCGAATCCCGCGCCAGGTCAACAGGCCGGCGATGAGAAGTAACAGGAACGTAACAAGCAGCGCCATCACCCAGCCCTGCCATCCGAAGAGTGCGGCGAGTCCGAGGATGAGCGTCACCGTCAGCGAGATGAGCGCGGCGAAGACCAGCGCAACCGCGATGCCGATGAGCACTACCCCGCCGCGCACCGAGGCGAGCATCGCCCCGATCTCCTGCTTGCCGTGCTGGATCTCAAGCTTCACGAGCGCCACGCCGCCCGAGATCAGCTCTCGCACGAGGGCGAAGGCATTCCGCCGGGGCGGAGCCTCGTCTCGGTTGATCATGTGCCCGATTCTAGCGTGAGACCGCGTTCTCCCCTCCGTTGCCGACTCGGTGCCGTAATCGAGACCTGCTCTCGGCGGGGCTTAGTGCTGATGCCCGTCATAGGAGGTGAGCCCCATCCGATGGGCGAGTGCGGCAGCCTCGGCTCGGCTCTTCGCCCCCAGCTTCATCATGATGTTCGAGACGTGCACGCCCGCTGTACTCTCGGTGATGAAAAGTCGCGAGCCGATCTCCTTATTGCTCATCCCCGAGTAGAGCATCGAAAGCACCTCCTGCTCGCGTGGCGTGAAGCGCGCGATCTCGGCGGCACTCGACCCGGATGCCAAGCTCGCCTGTGCCGCCAGCACGCCCGCGGCACCGACGCCCGGCGCTATGGGCTGGTCCCCGATGCCTCCGTCAATCGGGGCCGGGCCGCCACCCTGCATCCGTCGCCAGATGACGTAGCTGATCCCCCCGATACCCGCCAGTGACACGCCCATCAGCGCAAGCAGCAGTCCGGTCGGACCGTCGCTCTCACTCGGAGGAGACACCCCCTCGTCCACTGTGGCCGAGGGGGTCGCTGACGGTGAGGCCGATGGAGTTGGCGAGGGTGATGCGGAAGCGGTCGGAGATGGGGTCGGCGCGATCGTACTCAGCGAGGATTCGTATCGGTTCGCGGAGACGGACACCGTCAGGCACGCGGTGCCTCCGGCAGCGAGCTCTAGCTCCCCGAGCTGTGCAGATGTGAACAGCGTACGGGGGATCGAGACCTCGTTGACCTTCACGTCGCCGATATCGGGAAATACGACTACGCCGCAGACCGTATCGCCCGCATTGAGGAGCGCCTCCACGATGCGGCTTCCCACAACCTCAACCTGGACGCATCCCTCGGTGTCGAGGCGCGGCATCACGACGCGCGCCGCGGTGATTGCCGGCTCTGGGATCAACGCCTCGCTGGTCGAGCCGATGTTGGCGACGATGAAAGAACCGACGACGAGGTTGTCACGATTCTCGAGGCGGCCACACGCCGAGAACATGGCGTCCACGTTGATCGACTCGATCAGGCCCACGCCATCGAGCTGGAAATTCAGGCACGTGGCATTTTGCGAATTGGCAAGCTCGGTCAGCATGCGGCTGAGAGCGACATCCCTGTCGACGATCGCCTCGGCTTCGGCGATCAGCTCCCTGTGCACGGAGTCGGCAGGCCGATCGATCGAGAAGATACTCTCGTCGTCGCGAGCTATCGTGCCGCACTCCTCGACCTCAGGATCGAGCGCCACGGCCATGACTAGACCCATGGCGTCGCCGGTCATCCTCAGGCACGTGAAGCTGTCCTCGCTCGCGAGGGCCGTCAGCCGGGTCGCGAGCATGCCGCTGATCGAGATATCGTCCCTGAACGGGAATCGGTGGTGGGTCTCGTCGTCGATGGCGTTGTACAGTCCGGGACCGATGCCGACCAGTGTCAGGGAGCCTTGGGTGCTGCTGCTCGGCGCGACGAACTCGACGAGCTGGGCGCACGCCTCGAAGAGGCCGCCGAGATTATCTGCCCGCGCAGGTTCGACCTGCGGCGGGGCCGCGAATGCCGCAATTCCCAACGCCAACGCGACGAGTAGCCGTCTGATCACCCTGTCCACCAAACCCCTCTCCACTCCAGTCAACGAGCGGGACAGCGGCCCGCGAATGCATCCCAGCCTGGATCTAAAGGTGCGCAGATACCATTCGGCAAACCTTTAGATTCGACGGGAACTTGCCTAGAAAAGCGGAGGCGGCGCGCTCTCCGGGGGGCTCATCGGCCGATTCTAGCGCCGAGCTGCCGGAACCCCACGTCCGCTATCCTTCGCCGCCATGGCCAAACGACGCACCTCCGGCATCCAGCGCCGCTCGCGCGCCTCCGAGGAGGCGATGGGGCGGCGCCTGGGCCAAGGAACCTCGCGGACGCTGGATTGGCGGCTGATCGCCATCGGCGGGATCCTCGTGTTGGGCGTGGTGATCCTGCTCCTGGTGTTCCTGTTCGGCGGGGGCGGGACCCCCGAACCGGGAGCCGGCCTGCGGCAGGTCAACGCCGGCCGCACCCACATCGCGGAGGGCACGCAGGGCACCGGCTACACCTCGGTGCCCGCCACATCGGGCCAGCATTGGTCGGCGGCCGGTTCACCTGGCCCGTGGGGCGTCTACAGCAACGCGCAGGCGCAGGAGCGGATGATCCACAACCTGGAGCACGGCGGGATCGTGATCTGGTACCAGCCGGCGCTGCTCGGCGCCGAGGAACTGGCGATGCTCACCCAGTTCGTGCAGCAGCAGATCACCACCGAGCGCTTCAAGGTGATCCTTGTCCCCTGGTCGGGCGCCGACTTCGGTCACCCCATCGCGGTCACCTTCTGGGATTGGCTCCTCTACCTCGACACCGCCGACCTCGACATGATCCGGGCCTTCAGCGATGCACATTACGGCGACGCGCCCGAGCCGCTCGGTGGCCCTGCCAAGCCGGGGACCTGACGCGGGGTTGACCCCCTCTCACGCCTCCGCCATCATTCCGTGCGGGCGGCTAGCTCAACGGCAGAGCAAGTGACTCTTAATCACTAGGTTCAGGGTTCGAATCCCTGGCCGCTCACCACTCAATCTGACCCACCATCCCCGCCTGCCCGGGCCGGGCTACGACTGATGCAAGGCGAGAGACCGGCCGTACTTTTGGTGAGCGACGACGAGCTGACGTCGTCCCAAAAGGCAGAAGAGGTCTCCATACGCAGAATCAAGCGTCTTTCGGCTATCCCCGTGGCACTCGCCCTGACGTTAATGGTGACCTCCGCGGTTGCCGCAAGTGTCGGCCATCACGACACCCCCCTCAAGAGCTGCTTCGGAATCGCGAGCGGCCAGCGAGCGTCCACGGTGGGAAACACCGGTGAGCACGCCTCGAGCTTCGACGAGCCGCGACTCGGGATCGGCAATCTCGTCTTCCGCGTCCTGGGCCTTTCGTCCATCGGCGAGGCGGGCTCCATCCTGGCCAGCATCGACGAGTTCGGAACCACCAGCTGCGACTGATCGACGTTCAGGGTTCGAACCCTGGCGCTGATCACTCAATCTGAGATCGAAACCGGGCCTTCCAGGGTCCGGTTTCGTCGCTCCAGGGCCTGCGCATGATGCGCGCGCACCTCGAATGCGTTATTTGTATGGAGCGTGCATGTCCGATCCGAGGAAGCTTCGTGACCGATAAGGCGCTCCACGATGACGGGCCCTTAGCCCAGCGGATCCGATCGGGAGACCGGTTGGCCCTGGGCGAGGTCTATGACCGGCATGCGTCGGCCGCGATGGCCGTCGCACTCCGCATCGTTGCCGATCGGGAACAGGCGGAGGACCTGGTGCATGACACGTTCATAGCCATCTGGCAGAAGATCGACCGATTCGATCACGCGCGTGGCAGCCTGCGGTCCTGGATCTTGACGATCGTGCGCAATCGGGCGATTGACCGCCTGCGGGGAACCCGCGCGAGCATCGAGATCGGTGAGGCCGATGAGCGCTCCATGCTCCGAAGCGGCCCCAACCCAACATGGGATGGTGCCCTTGCGCGGCTGGGTTCGTCGCAGCTGCGGACCGCGCTTGACGGGCTTCCGGCGGAGCAGCGCGAGGCGATCGAGCTGGCCTACTTCGGAGGGCGCACCTACCGCGAGGTCGCGACGCTGACCGGCGTCCCGCTCGGTACGGCGAACGGCCGCCTCAGGCTGGCGCTCGCTCGGTTGCGCGAGCTGCTCCGGCAGAGTGACGCGGCACCCATCGGCGCCAGCGCCGGGGACGACCGATGAGCGACGAAATGATCTGCAACCAGGTCGACGAGCTGGCCGGCGCGTTCGCGCTGGGCGCATTGGACGCCGATGAAGAGGCTGCCCTCATGGCCCACCTGACCACCTGCGACCAGCCCCACCTTGAAGTCCGGGACGCGGCCGGCGCCGGGCTGCTGATGGCGGCGAGCCTGGATCCTGTCACGCCGTCGCCCGCCCTCCGGGATCGATTGATGGGGACGATCGACCGCACCCCCCAGGCGCCAGTGACCACCGCATCGCCGCCAGCCGCGCGCCGGGGCTGGCTCGATTGGCTTTCCCCACGCTTGGCTCGGCCCATCGCGCTGGCGGCGGCAGTCGCGCTCCTCGTCGTCGGGGTGTGGAACGTGAACCTGCAAGCTCAACTCGGTCAGCGCGACGCCGCGCTCCGGGCGGTCGCACGCGCGATCTCTGGCAGCGAGGCCGCCTTCCGGGTCGACGGCGACGCCGGCCGCGGATACGTGGTCGACACGCCGGGCGCGGGCGCCGCACTGGTGGTGGCTGACCTCCGGGCGCTTCCAGCTGATCGTCTGTACGAGCTGTGGCTCATCGACGCGGCAGGCACCCCGGTGGCGGTGGGCACCTTCACTCCGAGCGGCGGTCCGGTGGCCGTGGTTCCTGTCGAGCGCGACCTCACCGGCTTTGCCATCTTTGCCGTGACCGTGGAGGCCGAGCGCGTCTCGGCGCCCAGCACCACACCGGTGATGGTCAGCGACCTCGCAGCTCTCGAGCCGAGCTAGGACACGAGCGGAGCCACCGGTCGGGCGCTCCCTGCAATGGAGCTGATATGCCTTTCCGCAGGATCGATAGGCGGCGTCCACCCCCGCCGCGATATGGTGTAGCTGGCTCGAAGGAGCCTCGAACATCTAGTGATCCAGTTTGTGTTTTGCATGGGCTGGAGCAGCTAGTGATCGGGCCCCTTCGGGCTTTTCGTTTGCCCGCCGCGGCTAGCATGCGGGGATGACCAAGGGCCGGCTCGAGGCGTTCAGCGACGGCGTCATCGCCATCATCATCACGATCATGGTCCTGGAGCTGCATCCGCTGGGGACGTGGTGGAACAACCATCACCATCTGCTCCAGGCTGCCAAGGTAATCGACGGTCGCGTCCTGTGGGCCAACCTGCACCTACTCTTCTGGCTCTCGCTCTTCCCGTTCGCGACCGCGTGGATTGGGCAGACCACCTTCGCGCCGATCCCGGTGGCGACGTACACCGGTCTGCTCCTGCTTGCAGGCGTTGCCTACTACGTGCTGGTCCGCATGCTGATCAGGGCACACGGTCAACCGGCAGTATTCGCTGAGGCGGTCGGCCGGGACGTGAAAGGCAAGGCCTCGAGTGTCCTGTTCGCAATCGCCATTCCGATCGCGCTGGTGGCGCCCAACGCCGCGATGCTGATCACGGTCGGCGTGGTGGTGATGTGGCTCGTGCCGGATCGGCGCATGGAGCGCGTGATCCGCTCGGACCGTCCCCAGGCCTGATGGGCGAGGTCGAGCGACAGGTCTGGCTGGCGCGCCACGGTGAGACCGAATGGTCGCGCGACGGGCGTCACACCGGTTTGACGGAGATCCCCCTGACCGAACTCGGGCGAGGCCAGGCTGAAGGGCTCGGCACCCGTCTCGCAGGCCACCGGTTCGCGCTGGTCCTGACCAGCCCCCGATCGCGGGCCATCGAAACAGCAAGGCTGGCGGGCTTCGAGGGCGTTGCTGACGTGGACGCGGATCTGGCCGAGTGGGATTACGGAGCGCTCGAGGGCCGGCGCACTGCAGAGATCGTCGCCGAGCATCCAGGCTGGTCGATCTGGGCCGGACCCTGGCCTGGCGGCGAGACGGTCGATGAGGTCAGCGCCCGTGCGGATCGGGTGCTGGCCCGATGCGTGGCGCCCGATGTCATCGGCGACGCATTGCTCTTCGGCCACGGCCACATGCTCCGGGTCCTGGTCGCCCGTTGGCTTGGCCTGCCCGGCCGATCCGGCTCACTCTTCGGCCTGTCGACGGCCAGCCTGTCGGTCCTCGGTTGGGAGCACGAGCGCCCGATCGTCGAGGCCTGGAACCAGGCGTGGTAGCCTTCCGCCTCTTCCGCTCGACACCCCGGAGACTGACGCCTTGCCCCACATCCCGATCGACCGCCACCAGCTGCCGAACGGCCTGCGCGTCATCCTGTCGCGCGATGACCGCGCACCGATCGTGGCGGTGAACCTGTGGTACGACGTCGGCAGCCGGCACGAGAAGCCGGGCAAGACTGGGTTCGCGCACCTCTTCGAGCACATGATGTTCCAGGGCTCCGCCAACGTCGCCAAGGGCGAGCATTTCGACCTGGTGCAGGCCGCCGGCGGCAGCCTGAACGCCACGACCTGGCTCGACCGCACCAACTACTTCGAGACCGTGCCCAGCCACGAACTGGAGCTTGCCCTCTGGCTGGAGTCGGATCGGCTCGGCGGCCTGCTGCCCGCGATGACCCAGGAGAAGCTCGACAACCAGCGCGACGTGGTCAAGAACGAGCGTCGCTTCTCGGTCGATAACCAGCCCTATGGCACCTGGGACGAGAAGCTGCAGGGCCTGCTCTTTCCGCAGGGGC
>JBKKBV010000173.1:0-4269 GCA_046713375.1 Candidatus Limnocylindria bacterium | reverse complement strand
GGCGGCAGCTGCGACGCGCTGCAGGAGCCGGCCAGGCATTCGCCGCGCTCGGCGTGGGCGCGGTACTCGTCGGGGAAGCGGTCGAGCGTGGTGAGCATCGGTCCCGGAGCACGCGCCTCCAGGTGGCACAGCGCGGTGTCGGTCATCTTGCGAGCCAGCTCGCGCAGCAGCACCATGTCGTTGGGCCGCGGGCTCGCGGCCAGGATGCGATCCAGCGTCTCGACCAGCCGCTTGGTCCCGATCCGGCACGGGACCGCCTTGCCGCACGCCTCGCGGGCGGAGTAGTCGAGGAAGAATCGCGCCGAGTCGACCATGCATGTGTCGGAATCGGCCACCAGGAATTGGCCCAGGCCGATGCCGGCCCCCGCGTCGTGCAGGGGCTCATAGTCATAGGGCGTGTCCAATTGGTCGGCGCGCAGGGCGCCGCCGCCCGGGCCGCCCACGAAGACCGCCTTGGTCGTCCCGGTCCCGCCACCGGCCAGTGCCACGATCTCGGTGAGCGGCGTACCGAGCGCCACCTCGACCAGCCCCGGCTGCGCCACGCGGCCGTAGATGGTCACAAGCTTGGTGCCGGGGGCGTCCTTTGAGCCGATGGCGCTGAACTTCTTGGCGCTGTTGCGGGCGATCCAGGCCGCGTGCGCCAGTGTCTCGCCGTTCTGCACGGTGGTCGGCGCGCCACCCAGCCCTCGCTCGGTGGGGTAGGGAGGCCGGATGACCGGCATGCCGCGGTCGCCTGCCAGGGCTGCCAGCAGGGCCGTCTCCTCGCCCGCGACCAGGGCGACTGCGCCTTCCCAGACGCGCACCACGCACGAGAAATCGGTGCCCATGACCAGGTAGCCGGCCAGGTGCGCGGATTCCGCCTCGGCAATGGCTGAGCGAAGCCGCTCGATGGCGACCGTCCAGTCGCGGCGAACGGCGATGATCGCGTCAGAGGCGCCGGTCGCGAAGGCGGCCAGCAGCAGTCCCTCGAGCAGGAGATGTGGATTGCCCTCGGCCAGCGCACGGTCGCCGAGCGCGGTCGGATCGGCCCCGATCAAGTTCGCAACGACGACCTTGCTGTCACCCGCCGCCCGCGCGGCGCGCCACTTGTCCGCGGTGGGATAGCCGCCGCCCCCCCGGCCGCGCAGCCCCGCGGCGGCGATCTCCTCGATGGCGCCCTCGGGACCGAGCTTCTCGATGGCGCGCTTCAGGCCGGCGTAGCCGCCCGCCTTGCGATAGCTGTCCAGGCTGTTCGGATCGACGATGCCGATCTCCGCCAGCACGCGCTGGTCGCCGCCGGGCAGGATCCGGATTTGCGGCGATAGGCCGGCGTCCGCGTCGGTCATGAGACGGGCTGTGCGGCGCGCCCGCGGGCCGGCACCTTGCGCCGCTCCGCCACCACGTGGCGGCCCTGATCCACCGTCAACGGCCCGTAGACCATGGTGTCGATGCGCAGCGCGGGGGAGAGGGCTCCGGCGGCGACCTCGTCGCTGGTGTCGAGGGTGATGGCACCGTCCGCGGTCGTCTCCCCCGGCTCGATCCCCAGGTCCGCGCGCAGCGCCGTCAGCAGCGCCTCGCCGCCGGCAAAGCGACAGGCGGCGCAGGTGCAGACGGTGACAAGGTGCCCATCGGCCGGGAGGAGACGGAAGCCGCCCAGCCCGGCCGCTCCGAAGATCTGGGCCCAATGGATCGACATCCGCTCGCTCATTCCGCGCAGCGCCCGCTCGGGCAGGTAGCTGTAGCGCTGCTCGACGGCGGAGAAGATCGCGGTGAGCGCCTCGGGCTTGCCTCCGAAGCCGTCGATCACGCCATGCAGCCAGGGCGTGTCGATCTCCTCGTCCCAGCGCGCCGCGTTGCGCATCGGCTCCGCTGGCAGGCCGGCGCGGCGATAGGCGTTGGGATCCTTGCGCTCGTCGTAGATCTCCGGCAGGCCATAGCGGATGCGCTTCCCGGTCGAATCGAAGCCGCTCATGTCGATCGCCTCCACCGGGCAGACCTGCGCGCACTGGAAGCAGACCTCGCACTTGTGCTCGCCGAACGGGTCGTAGATCAGGTCGAGGCGGCCACGCCATCGGTCCGGCATGGTCGGGCGCGATTCGGGGTACTGGTTGGTGACCTTGGGCGCCCAGTAGTTGCGCGCGGTCTGGCGCAGCCCCTTGAGGATGCCGAGGCCCGGGATGGTCACAGCTTGAAGACCAGCACCGCGGCGGCGGTGACGATCAGGTTGACCATGGCCAATGGCAGGAGCACCTTCCAGGCCATCCCCATCAGCTGGTCGACTCGCACCCGGACCAATGTGGCGCGCAGCAGGACCGCGATCGCGACGAAGAGGTAGGTCTTGAGGAAGAACCAGAAGACGCCGTACACGGTGCCGATGAAGCCATCCAGCTGGTCGGGGAAGGGCCACGGCGCCAGCCAGCCGCCGAAGAAGAGCGCGATCATGATCCCGCTCATGATGAAGAGGGCCACGTACTCGGCGAAGAAGAAGAAGCCGAAGCGCATGCCGGAATACTCGGTGAACGGCCCGGCCACCAGCTCGCTGTCGGCCTCGACCATGTCGAACGGGGTCCGATTGATCTCGGCCAGCGAGGCGATGTAGAAGATGACCAGCCCGACCGGCTGCCAGATCAGCATCCAGCCATGCGCCCGCTGCCACTCGATCAGCTCGCGGAAGTTGAGCGTGCCGGCCAGGACCACGGCGCCGACGACGGACAGGGTCAGCGGGATCTCGTAGCTGACCATCTGCGCGGCGCTGCGCAGCCCGCCCAGCAGCGAGTACTTGTTGTAGCTCGCCCAGCCGGCGACCAGCAGCCCGACGACCGAGAGGCCCAGCACGGCGAAGAAGTAGACGATGCCGATGTTGAAGTCGGCGGCGATGGCGCCGGGCGCGAACGGGATCACCAGCATGCTCATGGCGGCCGCCATGTAGACCATCCATGGCGCGAGGGTGAAGGTGGCGCGATCCGCCTGGTCGGGGATGTGGTCCTCCTTGGCGAGCACCTTGAAGCCGTGGATCGTGCTCTGGAACATCCCCCACGGCCCGATCCGGTTGGGGCCGTAGCGGAGCTGCGCGCCGGCGATGATCTTGAGCTCCATCTGGATGACCACGAAGGCGGTCGGGATAGTCAGCACGAGGATCAGGGTGGTGGCCAGCAGGAAGCGCAGGACGCCGAACAGCAGGTCCAGGTCCATCTACTTGTCGACCCCGCCCATCACCGGGTCGAAGCTGGCCATGACCGCCATGGTGTCGGCGATCAGCCGGCCGGGCATCAGCTTGGGGATCGCCTGCAGGCTGATGAAGCTCGGGTCGCGCATCCGGAAGCGATACGGGTTCGGCCCGCCGTCGCTGATGGCGTACACGCTGTACAGGCCGCGCGGCGACTCGATCGCCGCGTAGGCCCGGCCCGGCTTGGGTCGGATGATCCCCGGCACCTGCGCCTGCACTGCGCCGTGCGGCATCTTGTCCACGATCTGGTCGATCAGGTGGATGCTCTGCTTGATCTCGGCGATGCGCTGCAGGTAGCGGGCATTGGAGTCGCCGCCTGGCTGGGTGATCACCTCGAACTCGAGCTCGGGATAGATCGAGTAGGGATGCGCCTTGCGCACGTCGAACGGCACGCCGGAGGCGCGCAGGTTCGGGCCCGATACGCCAAGGGCAATCGCGTCCTTGCCTGACAGCGTCCCCATCCCGATGGTCCGCGAGCGGAACACCTCGTTGTCGGTGATCACGCGCTCGCTCATCTCCACGTTCTTCAGGACGTGGCCCCGCCAGGTGCCCAGGCGCGACAGGAACTCGTCGTTGGTGTCCCAGTTGACGCCACCGACCCGGAAGAAGTTGAAGAGCATGCGCTGGCCGCTGATCGCCGACAGCATGTCCACGATCTCGTCGCGGTTGATGAAGCCGTACAGGATCGGGGTGATGCCACCCATGTCGAGCGCCAGGAAGCCCATCATCAGGCTGTGGCTGAATACGCGGTTCAGCTCCACCACCAGCGCGCGTATGTACTCGGCGCGCCGGGGAGCGGTGACTCCGAACAGCTTCTCGAAGGCGATGGCGGGGGCGTGCTCGTTGTGCATGGTGGACAGGTAGTCCATCGGGTCCACATAGGTCAGGACCGTGGTGTAGGTCGCCTCCTCGCACAGCTTCTCGATGCCGCGGTGCAGGTAGCCGAGGACCGGATCGATGTCCGTCACGACCTCGCCGCGCACCTTGACCACCAGGCGCATGACGCCGTGGGTGGAGGGGTGCTGTGGCCCCATGTTGACCAGCATCTCGCCCTCTTCGAGGGT
>JBKKBV010000172.1:0-7813 GCA_046713375.1 Candidatus Limnocylindria bacterium | reverse complement strand
GATCGCGCACTGGTCGATCGAGGATCCCTCGCTGACCGACGGACCGCCCGACGAGCGACTGGCTGCCTTCCGACGCGCACGAGATCTGATCAGGAATCGGCTGCGCCTGTTCATCCTCGCCGGCGGGCGGCCCGAGCTGGCAACGCCACACCCGAGCGTGCTGCCCTAGATTTCAGGTAGTGCATCAGTTTGACCGGATGCGATTAGTTCTCGGCTTGGCGCTCTAGAAGTTCGTATTCGGTCGAGGTCCCCCGAAAACTCCGACCTGGATGCGCAGGCTTGCGCTGACATGCCCACACTGGGCCGACCGTCGGCCGCTAGCCGATTGCAGGTTCGTTCCGCCCCCGCTCGTCTTCGCCGTCTACCGTGGTCCGCTCCAATTGTTTACTCCAGCTCTCGAAGTCGAGGAACCGACGTAGTTCGGCGACACGACCACCTCGCACGCTGAAAAAGTCCGCAGCGCGCTGATCCACATGGTTGCCTGTTTTCGCGTGGATTCCCTGAAACCGCCAGCGACAAGCGACGACCGTTTCGTCCGCTACGACCGCCTCGACAGTCCAATCGTCCTCGGGAAAGTTGCGGGCATGCGCGATCAGGAACTGCTTGTGTCGTTCCCGGCCGTGCATCGCGTCCGCATCACCGTCGTTGTTGAAGGCCATCACGAAGTCATCAGTCATTAGCTCGTCGATGACTGAAACGGCACCTGTCTGATCCGGGCCGGTCGCAGCGCTGACCGACTCCGTGTAGTACCTCCCAACCAGCGAGCGGTTGTGCTCAATCGACACTGAACTCTCCCTTCAACCCGAAGCAGACTGCGCCAGTCGCTCTTCACCTCAGCACCGTAGCACGGGCTAGTCGAGCAGCGCCGCAATCTCCTCACAGGTCCAAACGTGGTCTGTGATGCCCGCGGCCATCGCCGGAGTCCGGGGGTAGGGGTTCGCCAGCGACCGATGCGGTCGCGCGAAGTTGTAGTGCATGTGGTGCAAGGCGACTGCTGCCGCGTGATTTCGAATCTTCTTTGAGAAGGCGTTGGTGAGTCGCGTGAAGCGGCGGCTGCTCATCCGCAGGGTCAAGTTCGACCGCTCGATGTAGTTGGTGCTGATCCGCTCCGGGTCCGGCTGGCCCGCGACGATCCGGACCTCCTGATGGGTCACGACCTGCGGGCTGTACTTGCGGGCTTGCGGGGCTTCGTCGCGGCCATCGGTGCCATAAGTCTTGATGAGCATCGCGTAGTCAACGTCCCGGCCAAACTCGCGCTCAATGGCGGTCAGGTAGCCCAGGTGCCCATCGGTCGTCAGCTGCACCCGGTTCGCCAGCCGTGAGCCAAGGTCCGCGATGAAGGCATAGGCGTCCTCAGCCTCGCGCGTTCCGACCAGCCACACCGGGATCAGCTTCGTATCCGCGTCAATCGAGGTCCAGGTCCACACGTCGCCATAGCCGACCTTCCCGGCGTGCTGCTCGGGAACGTTCTTCTGCTTGGCATGGCAGAACGCCCAAATCTCGTCGCACTCGATGTGCGTTGAGGTCAGGTTGCGGAAGGTCCGGCGCTGGTAGTCGGTGGCAGCATCGCCAAGCTCGACCAGCAGCTTCATGATCGTGTTCTGGGCAAACCCGGTCATGCGGCTGGTGGAGCGGATCGAGTTTCCCTCAACCAGCGTTCGGATGATCTGCGCTCGTTCGCTCCGGCTCAACCTGTTCATACTTCGATAATGCTTGAGGAGTGTGACAGCAGTGTGTCGCGATGCTTGAGGAGAGTGAAACCGCGCTCTGTGATAGACTGCGCGACAAGGAGTATCGGCGCGAACATCGGACGGCGATCAGCCGCCTCCTGCTCCGCCGGGACCGATGCCACAAACATCGGCCTTACCTCCTACTCCGGCGCCGGGGGCCGGCCCTAGCAGACCATCAAGCCCCCGGCACCGCATCTCATCCCGTCACAGGCTCTGCCTCATCCTGTGCGGTTGACTCCGAGCCTTCGTCGCCCAGTGCCAAGTCCGGCTCGATCTGCCCCTTTGGTGCGCGTTTCGACGCCGCTGCGCCGTACCAGGCACTCAAACCCCAACGGCCAGGGCCGACCCGGTGAAACACGGGACTACGGAACAGCGATCGGTAGAGCGTTCCTCCGGGGTCCTTCCCCTTGAACGAAACGCCACCTAGCCGGATGAGGTCAAGAATCTCTTCGGTCTTGAGCGGTCGCGACCTTCCCGCCTTCTCAAGCACAGCTCGCGCCGCTGCGGTGCTGCTCATTCCGTAGAACTCGCCCGGCGACGTAGTAACAGTCCCGGAGGCGTCCTGCGCCATTGCCTGCTCGTCGGCTGTGCCGGACGTTGGGACGGGCTTACCCAACCTATCCGCGAGGTAGGCGATTGCGTGATCTAGACGCTCTCGTTCGCGGACAGCTTCACTCAGCTCCTCCTCTAGAGCCTTGCGTCGGAGATCGTCCATGTCTGTCTCCACCTATCCAGGGTGCCGCCAGGGGCGGCGAGGTGGAGATCGTGGTGAGGACCGGACAGATTGTCAACTAGCAGTTATGCAGAATGAGTAACACGTCCTATGACAAAGCGTCCTAACGCGCTATCCGCCGCTCGCGTGCCCGCGCCAGCGCGCGATGGCCGCCTTCCGCGCAATCTCGCTCCGTCGCTCCGGCGTGAGCTTCGCGGCCCGCTTCATCCCGCCAATCAGCCCGCCGCGTCGTCCTAGCTCGACGGCGGCAGGGTCCTTCACGCGCTCCGGCTCAACCTGGGCGTCGCCGGTCATCAGGTCGAGCGTCATCTTCGCGCGGAGGTTCGGATCGCGGGGCATCTTCTGCTTCTTCACCGCTCAAGCATGCGCCTGAGGGGGGCGCTAGGTCAAGCCAGAGGCCGCTCAAACTGATGCACTACCGGTGGAGATTCGCCCGACCGTGTTTTTGACGGGCCCCCGCCTCGTAACAAGATTGCAACACTTCTCCACCATGCCGGAGGCTCCCATCGTGCCGGGCTCCAGCATGATGCACCCTGGACCCAGACTAGGAGGAAGCTCATGGTGGACGAAGAGCGCGTGGTCGAGCAGCAGAGCGTGACCACGCCACCGGCAGATCCCACCCCGTATGCCGAGCCGGTTCGCAATCCGAACGAGACTGTCAGCCAGTCGTCGGTCGTCTCGGAGACGGTCCGCCGCTCCCCCAGCGGAGCCGAGACTGCCCGACGCGTGGTGGTCTTCATCTTCGGGATCATCCAGGCGCTGATCGTGATCCGGATCGTCCTGCTGTTGGCCGATGCCAACCAGGCGAACCAGCTCGTGAGCTTCATCTATAACCTGAGCGCATTCTTCGTCGGCCCGTTCGAGGGGATCCTCAATACCGACGCCGTGCGATCCGGCAAATCGATCTTCGACATTGCCGCACTGGTGGCGCTCATTGGCTGGACGGTCCTCGAGTTCCTGATCATCGCCGGGATCGGGATCGCGCGACGCGAGCCGTAGCGACACGCAGATCGGCACCTGCCATCGATCCTTTGGACCTGTGCAATGCTTGATCGTGGGCCTTGGCCCGGCGACCCGCCCAGGTGAGGAGCCCGGATGAACAACCAGCCACTCGTGCTCGTTGCGGATGACGAGCCCCGCATCACCAAGCTCGTCGCCATCAGCCTGAGCGACGAGGGCTTTCGCGTCGTCACCGCCGGCGGCGGGGAGGAGGCCCTCCGCAAGGCCGAGGAGATGCGGCCCGACATCGTCCTGCTCGACGTGGTGATGCCGGACCTGGACGGCATCGAGGTGATGCGGCAGCTGCGCGAGTGGCGCCCGGTGCCGGTCATCCTCCTCACGGCCAAGGGCTCGACCTCCGACAAGGCGAAGGGCCTGGACCTGGGGGCGGACGACTACATCGCGAAGCCCTTCCACCCTGACGAGCTCGCGGCGCGCGTTCGGGCCGTGCTGCGCCGCGCCGCGGGCATCTCACCCTCGGGCGGGCTCCTGCACATCGGGGACGTGGAGATCGACCTGGAGCGGCGCATGATGAGCCGCAACGGGCAGCTGGTGCAGCTGAGCAGGACGGAGTGGCTGCTGTTGCAGCACCTGGCCGCCAATGCCGGCAAGGTCGTCCTGCACACCGAGCTGCTCACCAAGGTGTGGGGTCCGGAATACCGCGACGACCTCCAGTACCTGCGGGTCTGGATCAGTCGAGTGCGTCGCAAGCTCGGCGCCCTGCCGGGTGAGCCCGGGCCGATCACGACCTTCCAGGGGATCGGCTATGTCCTGAACGTGGACGAGGCCCCGCCGCTCGAGCTGCCACTCGAGGGCGCGGAGGTCGGCGAGGGCCGAACGGCAAGCGGTCATGCCCCCTGACGCCGGCCAGACGACAGCTGGCATCCTGATCTCGCTCGACGCCCTGGTCGTCCAGCGAGCCGATCAGCCGACGGCCATCGACGAGGCACCGGTTGCCCTGAGGCGAATCG
Organism: Candidatus Limnocylindria bacterium; assembly: GCA_046713375.1. Classification (GTDB taxonomy): domain Bacteria; phylum Chloroflexota; class Limnocylindria; order QHBO01; family QHBO01; genus CF-167. The sequence goes on along the minus strand of JBKKBV010000172.1, from coordinate 3,380 downwards.
GCTGGATCGGGCGCCCCGTCATCCTGGTCGGTCACCAGGTGGCAGGGCGCGATCTCCCGTCGAATGCCCCGGAGCGCGAGGCCTGGGTCCGCGCCTCCATCGGCAGTGGGGCGTACGCGGTGGTCCCGTTCGACGATCCGTCCACTGACCGCGGTCTCAACCAGGATGGCGAGGGTGTGGACCGATGGGGGGAGATCCGGGACGCCCAGCATGGCACCTGGCTGCTGACTGATCGCCCGCGCCAGGTGAGCGCCGCTCGCAAGGCCGGCCTGAAGGTCATCCTGATCGGGCCGGCCGATCCGCAGCCGCGCGGTCAACGGCCGGACTACCAGGCCAGGGACCTGCGCGATGCCGTCGGGCACCTGCTGACCATGGATGTGTTTGCCGGCCCGGCCGCAACCCTCGGCACGCAGCGAGTGCAGCACAGAGCTTGATCGGGAGCGCTTGACTTCCCGCCTCGGGGATCGCACGATTCCGATCCCAACAGCGAGGAACGTCTGATCGAATGATCGTCAGGGTCCTGAGCGTTCGCATCTCCCAAGGTAGAGGAGCGGAGTTCCACGCCTTCATTCGCGAACGCGGCCTGCCGCGGATCCAGGCGCATCCCGGCCTTGTCTCGGCCCACGTCGGGCGTCGGACAGAGGGGCATGACGAATTCGCCATCGTGGTCACCATCTGGATCGATTGGCACGCCATAACGGACGCGCTCGGTCCCGATCCCTCGCAGCCATACCTGCTGACCCCGGAGTCAGGCCTCGTGGAGACGGCCACGGTGGAGCATTTCGAGGCAATCGACCTCCCGCCCAGGCTGCAGCTCGAGCCAGCCGCGGACGGAAGCGACATTCGCCTCGTCGCCCCGCCGATCACCACCTGAGGGCCGATCGCACAAGAGCGGGGATCCCTGCACTGATTTGTCATGGTCGTGCAACGCGTCCGGCCTCGCCCGGGGGCTCGTGTGTTGCATTCGCCGGCCGACGATCTGCGCGATAGAGCACAGATGAGGAGCCTTCCGTGGCCATGCGCACGCCTGATTCCCCCCAGCTCCCACACCCGGGGTTGCGTCTCACCGGGTTTGCATCGATTGGGATCGGCGCTGGCCTGTTTACGGCCGATGCTCCGTTCGTCGTGCTTGCGGCGGCCTTCGTCCCTGCCCTGATCTCGATGATCGTGATCGCCGCGCAGGCGACCAGGTCCCCTTCCGTCGCGGAGCGTGTTCCTCGAGCCGCCGAAGAGCTCTCTCGCACGAGGTGAAGCAAGATCCTGGCCGCCGCCCGCCGCCACGACATTGAGGCTTCTGATGACGACCGGGTCGCAAAGCCCTCCTCGACCTGAGATAGTGGCGCGACTCAAAAATTGACGAGGTGGTGATGGCAGTTCCGGCACGCACGGCGAGCGGTCCCGGACCGGCGAGGGATCGGCGAGCGCCTGCCATCCTGCCCGGCGTTGAATTCCACGCCTTCCTCGACACGCTCGGCGTCGCCGTATACACAACCAATGCTGACGGCGGGATCACCTACTTCAACGAGGCAGCCGTCGCCCTGTGGGGACGCAGCCCCGAACTCGGCGAACGGTGGTGCGGCTCGTGGCGACTGTACTGGCCAGATGGTCGGCCCATGCCGCACGACGAATGCCCCATGGCGATCGCGCTGAAGGAGGACCGGCCGATCCGAGGCGTGGAGGCTGAGGTCGAGCGGCTCGATGGCACCCGTGCCGTCTTCATGGCCTATCCGACCCCGCTCCATGACAGCACACCGCGCATGGTCGGCGCCGTCAACGTGCTCGTCGACGTGACAGAGCGCCGAAAGGCCGAAGAGGCGCTGCGGGCCGCGGCCGAAGCGCTCGCGGCCTCGAACATGGTCAAGGACGAGTTCCTCGGCCTGGTCTCGCACGAGCTGCGGACCCCCGTGACGACGATCTTCGGCAACGCTCACCTGCTGAAAGGCAGAGCCGGGCTGCTCGCCACGGAGGAGACGGACTCGATGCTGACCGACATCGCCGACGAGTCGAACCGCCTCCTCGGCATCATCGAGAACCTGCTCCTCCTGACGCGCCTGGGATCCGGGACACCCCCGGAGCAGGAGCCTCAGCTGATTGCCCACGTGACCCGGAATGCGGTCGACGGCTACCGTCAGCACCATCCGGAGCGCTCCATCTCCCTCGACGTCGAGCCGGGCCAGATGGTGGTCGAGGCAGATCGGGGCCACCTCGAAATGCTCCTCGACAACCTCCTGACCAACGCGACCAAGTACAGTCCCGCGTCGACCGAGATCCAGGTCATCGTCTCCTCGGACGAGCAGGAGGCATGTGTGACCGTCCTCGATCGCGGGATCGGCATCGGTGATGCCGACACAACCCAGCTCTTCACGGCCTTCTACCGCACCGATGCCGCCAAGATGCGGACTGCCGGCCTGGGCATCGGCCTCGCCGTGTGCCAGCGCATCGTCGACTCGTTGGGCGGTAGAATCTGGGCTCGGCCACGGGATGGTGGCGGGACCGAGGCCGGATTCGCGCTCCCGCTGGCGGTGGTCGCCCCGGACTGACGAGTCCCTCGAGCGGCGACCCGCCGCATGGCGGTTGGCGCATCGGCCAGAATGCCTCCGATCTTCGCTGGCGCGGAGACGTGATGGGAGGCAGGTCGATGATCCGTGATCGCACCGCGGCGGCGCTTGTGGCCGAGGCGTTCGGGACGTTCCTCTTCTTCTTCGTGGGCGCCGGCTCCGTGGTGCTGGGCGACTATCTCGCCGAAACCGGTGGCAGCGGCCCTGGCCTCCTGGGCGTGGCGCTGGCTCACGGCCTGGCCCTGGCAGTCCTGGTCTCCGCGCTGGGCGCGGTCTCCGGGGGGCATTTCAACCCGGCGGTCACGCTCGGCGTCTGGATCATGGGCCGGATCACACCTTCGCGCGCGGCACTCTACGTTGTGGCGCAGCTGGTCGGCGGGCTCGCGGCGGGCCTTGCGCTGAAGTCGGTCTTCGCCGATGCCTGGCAGGCTTCGAACATCGGCGCTCCGGCGCTGGGAACCGGAATCACGCCAATCCTCGGGATCGGCATCGAGGCGGTGCTCACCGCCCTGCTCGTGCTGGTCGTGATCGGGACAGCGGTCGACCCGCGCGGACCGAAGATCGGAGGTCTGGCCATCGGGCTGGCGGTGGCGGCGGACATCCTGGTCGGCGGCCCGCTGACCGGCGCGGCCATGAATCCGGCGCGCTGGTTCGGCCCCGCCGTCGCGGCGGGCGCCTACGCCGATTGGTACGTGTGGTGGATCGGCCCGGCCATCGGTGCCGCCGTTGCCGCGCTGATCTACCGGACCACCCTGGCCGAGTCAACCTCGCGGGCAGGGCAGAGGGCCGGCCCGCGCCCGGGTCCGGCCCTCCATGTAACGG
>JBKKBV010000171.1:0-3058 GCA_046713375.1 Candidatus Limnocylindria bacterium | reverse complement strand
GCCCAGTCCGGAGCCGATGCGGCCTGCATCTTCGTCCCCGCACCCTTCGCTCCCGACGCCATGCTGGAGGCCGCGGATGCCGGCGTGCCGCTGGTGATCTGCATCACGGAGGGGATTCCCGCGCTGGACATGCTGCGCGTGCATGAGGTGCTGCGCTCGCAGGGGGTGCGCCTGATCGGCCCGAATTGCCCAGGCGCCACCACGGTGGGTGGCGCCAAGGTCGGGATCATCCCCGGTGACATTCATCGCGCCGGGCCGGTGGGCCTCGTCAGCCGCTCCGGCACCCTGACCTACGAGGTGGTGCAGGCCATGACCGATGCCGGCGTGGGGCAGACAACCTGCGTCGGGATCGGCGGTGACCCGATCGTCGGGACGACCTTCATCGACGTGCTGGAGATGCTCAACGCTGATCCCGAGACAGAGGCGATCGTCCTGATCGGCGAGATCGGCGGCGACGAGGAGGAGCGAGCGGCTGACTTCTGCGCGCGCGAGGTGCGGAAGCCGGTGGCGGCCTTCATCGCCGGGCGCACGGCGCCACCGGGGCGTCGCATGGGCCACGCCGGGGCGATCATCTCGGGGGGCGCCGGCACGGCGGAGTCAAAGCGTCAGGCCCTGCAGGCGGCAGGCGTCCGGGTCGCCGACTCCCCGTCCCAGATCCCGGCGCTGCTGCGCGACGCAGGAGTCCGCTAGCCGCGGTCAGCGGTCGGACAATTCGAGGAGCTCCCACAGCACTCCGTTCAGGGTGCGCGGATGGACGAAGGCCACCTCCCCATGGGCGCCCGCACGCGGCTCACGGTCGATCAGCTCGGCCTCAGCCGCCGCCAGCGCCTCGAGGTCAGCCGCCAGGTCGTCGCTTGCCAGACAGACGTGGTGCAGGCCCTCGCCACGAGTCGCCAGGAAGCGGGCAACCCCGCTGTCGTCGTCGGTCGGCTCGACCAGCTCGAGCTTGGCGCCCGGGCCCGAGCCGGGCTCGAGAAAACAGAGGCGCACGTGCTGCGAGGCGAAGACGCGTGGCGCGTCGATCGGCTCCCAGCCGAAGAGAGCCCGATAGCGCGGCAGCGCCTCGTCGATCGAGCGCACCACGATGGCGACGTGGTCGATCGGGCCGATGGTCATGGCCGGTACTCACCCCAGATCCGCCGCAGCGTGCCGCTGATCTCGCCCAGGGTGACCTGTGCCTCGACGCAGGCGCGGATGCGCGGCACCACGTTCTCGGTGCCGGCGGCGGCGACCTCAAGGGCGGTCGTCGTCTCGGCCGCGCGGGCTGCATCGCGGCCCGCCCGCACGGCGCGAGTCCGCGCCACCTGCTCCGCCTCGGCTTGCGGGTCGATCACCTGCGCCTGGGGCCGCTGCTCATCGCCTTCCTCGACAAAGGCGTTGAGGCCGACGACGATCTGCTCCCCTGTCTCGATGGCCCGCTGCGCGGCATAGGCCGCCTCAGCGATGGCAGCCTGCTGGTAGCCGTCCGCCAGGGCGGCCAGCGTCCCGCCGCGACGATCGATCTCGGCCAGCTCCGCATGAACGCGCTCCTCGATCTCATCGGTGAGCGCCTCCAGGTAGTAGGAGCCCCCGAGCGGGTCCACCGGGATGCTGACGCCGGACTCGGCAGCGAGCACCTGTTGCGTCCGCAGGGCGAGCCGGGCGGTCGCCGGGGTCGGCAGCCCCAACGCCTCGTCGGAGGCATTGGTGTGGAGGCTCTGCGCCCCGCCCAGGATGGCGGAGAGCGCCTGCACGGTGGTACGTACCACGTTCGTCTCCGGCTGCTGGGCGGTGAGCGTGCTGCCGCCGGTCTGGACGTGGAAACGCATGGCCATGCTGCGCTGGTCGCGAGCGTCGAAGCGGTCGCGCGCCACGCGTGCCCAGGCAGCGCGGGCAGCACGGAACTTTGCCGCCTCCTCGAACAGGTCGTTGTGGGCCGCGAAGAAGAAGGAGAGGCGAGGGGCGAATTCGTCGAAGGCCATCCCGGCTGCGATCGCTGCCTCCGAGTAGGCGATCGCATCGGCGATGGTGAAGGCGACCTCCTGGACGGCTGTCGCACCCGCCTCGCGCATGTGGTAGCCGCTGATGCTGATGGTGTTCCACGCGGGCAGCTCGGCGCGGCAATAGGCGAAGGTATCGGTCACCAGGCGCATCGAGGGGCCGGGTGGATAGATATAGGTCCCGCGCGCGATGTACTCCTTGAGGATGTCGTTCTGGATCGTGCCCCGCAGCACGCGGGGATCGATCCCCTGCCGGCGCGCCACCGCCTCGTACAGGACCAGCAGGATGGCTGCCGTGGCGTTGATGGTCATGCTGGTGCTCACCGCATCGAGCCCGATGCCGTCGAAGAGGGCCTCCATGTCGGCGATCGTGTCGATTGGCACCCCCACCCGGCCGACCTCCCCGACCGCCATCGGGTCGTCGCTGTCGTACCCCATCTGCGTCGGTAGGTCGAAGGCGACCGAGAGGCCCGTCTGCCCGCTGGCCAGCAGGTAGTGGAAGCGACGGTTCGTCTCCGGGGCCGAGCCGAAGCCCGCGTACTGGCGCATCGTCCACGGCCGCCCGAGGTACCCGTCGGCACGAATGCCGCGAGTGTACGGATACGAGCCTGGCTCTTCGGTCGCGTGGGCCGCATCGAGGTCGGCCGCCCGGTACACCGGTCGGATCTCGATCCCCGAGGTGGACCGATGCGGAGGCCGCGCGACGCGCTCGGGGTCGCTCATCACGCCGATTGTACGAGGCGCGCGCGCCCGCCCCGCGCTACTCGATGCGGAGCAGTGCTGCGCCGGCGGCAACCGTCTGGCCGGCGGCGACGACCACGGCCGAGACACGCCCCGCCTGCGGAGCCCTGACCTCGTTCTGCATCTTCATGGCCTCGATGGTCAGGAGCGTCGCGCCAGCGGACACCTCATCCCCCTCCTCGACCGCGACAGCCACCACCAGCCCGGGGAGTGTCGCTCGCACCTCGACCGGACCGTGACGCCGCTTTGACGCGGATTCGGCGTCGGCCAGGACGCGCTCTCGCCAGGTGCGCACCGCGACGGGAATGCGGCGCCCGCGAAGCGTCACCACCCAATCC
>JBKKBV010000170.1:0-8481 GCA_046713375.1 Candidatus Limnocylindria bacterium | reverse complement strand
CGAAGATGAGCGCGTCGCAGCGGTAGCTGCGCGCGGCGTTCAGCCACTTGCGGAAGCAGCGCTCCGAGCCGTGGATGTCGGCACAGAAGAAGATGCGGGTCTCGCCCGCAGCGGTGCGCGAGGACATTGGCGCTCAGTAAGCCGCAACCGGGGCAGCAGGGGCAACCGAGAAATGCGCCTGGACGATCTCCCAGCCCTCGTTGCGCCGCAGCACCCAGCTGGTTCGCATCAGGATCGCGAGCCGTTGACCGCCGGACGTGAGGCTGGTGTCGAGTCGTGCATCGGCCCAGGCGACGTCGCCGTGCACGTGGATGCGCGGCGGCTCGACCCAGCGGTAGACGGGATCTGTGAACGCGCCCGTCATCGACCGAAACGGCTCGACCAGTGCGTCGAAGCCGCGCCAGTACTCGTCCTCATCGGTGCCGATGACGACGATCTGCGGGTCGTCCGCGAAGCAGGCGAGCACCGCCTCGGCGTCGAGCGACTCCCAGCCGAGCCGGAACCGATCCAGCACGGCCTGCACGGCACCCTCCTCGCTCACCACCACCTCCGGCGGGCGGTGGTCAGGACCTCAAAGCCGGTCGCCGTCACCACTCCGTTCTCCTCGAAGAAGCCACCGCCCATGGAGGGATGACCGATCAGCGTCTCGACCGCAATCGTCATGCCGGGCTCCAGGATGGTGTGGTCGACCGGGGTCAGCCAGGGGGCCTCCCAGCCCAGGCCGATGCCGTGGCCAACGGCCGGGAAGCCCTCCGTATCGCTCTCCACCGCCGGAATGCGGGCGATCACTGCCGACTGGGCCATGGCCCGCGCTCCGGCCTCGTACGCCTGCGAGGCCGGGATCCCCGGCCGAATCGCGGCGCACACCGCGTCGACCACGTCGATAGCCGCCTCGACCAGGTCGCGCTGCTGATCCGTCGGCTCGTCGCCCGCGACCCGTGTGCGGCCGAAGTCCCAGAAGTAGCCGGCCAGTGCTCCGTAGCAGTCCATGTGGAACATGTCGCCGCGCTCGAGCAGTCGGAGTGACGATGAGGGCATCCGTGCCCACGTGAAGTTGTGCGCCTGCACACCCGACGCGCAGGCTGCGTCGTACAGGACCCCGCCGCCGCGCGCCACCACGGCCGCCGCCTCGGCCGCACAGTCGGCCTCGGTGGCACCCACCACCGCCGCTTCCATCGCCGCCTTGACTGACTCGTCGCCGAGCGCGATAGCCGCCCGCATGGCGAGCACCTCGGCGTCGCTCTTATGGATGCGCAGCCGCTCAATCAGGTCGTCGGTGCGAACCAGTTCGAGTTTCGGCAGCGCCGCCACGAAGCCCAGGTACGCCGCCGCGGTCATGTGGCTTGCACCGACCAGCCCCACTCGGCCGCCGGCCAGGCCAGCTGATCGCATCGCATCTGCCGCCCGGGTGATCACGTCGTTGCCGGTGCGCACCTCATCGGCTACCACCAGGTCAGCGCGCCACCAGGGAACGTCCATGACCAGGATGCTTGGCCCGCTCACCGGCAGCACCAGCACGCCGTGCGATCGGGCTCGTCCGATACCGGCATGGTCGGCCATGTACGGCTGCTGGGAGTAGTGGTTGGCGAGATAGACCACGTCGGCCGACATGTCAACCGGCCCGCCACCGCGTGACCAGACCACCAGGCCATCGAGCCCCTGCTCGGCGGCCGCGGCGCGCGCACGGTCCTGCCGCTCGCGGAACTCGTCGGCGGAGATGGCGTGCTCGGGATCGAAGCGCATCGCGGTCACGCCCGCTCTCCTGCCAACGACTCGATCGGGCGGAAGCCGAAGTCGTGCCAGCCAAAGTGCGCCGGCCCCAGCGTCGCCAGCCCGGCCTCGCTGTTCCAGACCTCGCGCCGTTGAGCCGCGACGACCGCCACCCTGTCCCCCTCCTTCAGGTATGTGTTCACCAGCGGCTCGCCGGTCGTCGAATCGCACACCTCGATCAGGTCGGGGCTGGCCACGTAATCAGCGCCGTCCAGCCAGGTGAGGTGGTTCTCGTTCTTGAACCAGACCTTTAGCCGATGGCCGCCGAAGGAGCCCTCGCCCTCGATCTCGTGCGTCCCCTCCAGGTAGCCGGTATTGCGCCACTCGCGCTCCACGATCGTTCCCCGGAAGAGGACCCACCCGTCCACGGCGCGCGCGGCCCCCACGACAGGGTCTGCGCCCGCCTCACGCGCCTCGCGGATCGCCCGGCCAACGCCAAAGCTCTCGCTGATCGTGCCGGCCACGTAGATGCGCCGCACTTCGCTTGCCGGCAGCGCCACCAGCGCGCAGCCGATCAGCCCGAACGACGCCTGCGCCAGGTACTTCCCGATCCGCTCGGCGAATGCGTTCGAGGCAGCTTTTCGAATGACGATCGAGTTGCCGTACTCATCGACCGATGCCCACGGCAGCACCGGCACGCCGAACAGGTGGGGGGTCGTGGCGTGCAGCTCAGGGATGGCGCGCCCGGCGTAGTCCCCGTCAACCATGGCAATCCCCAGGTTGGCGGCCGCATCCAGCACGGCGGAGGTGTTGATGCCGCCGATCTCGATGGAGCAGATGCCATCGATCTTCCGCCCCAGCTCAGCCTCCAGGGCCTGGACCGATTCCACCATCGGCCGCCGGACACGCTCCTTGCCGGCGATGCGATCAGCCTCCGGGCTGGCTTCAAACACCTCCGGCGCGATCGAGCCTGAGAAGCAGGCGGTGCAGATCAGCGCGTCGGGATCAAGCTCGTCGAGCGGCGTCCATGAGAGCTTCACACCGCGCGCCATGTCGTCCAGCAGCAGCTCGCGCTGGACATCCGGCTCGCCGCCACCGCTCGCCGACAGGAAGTTCGTGCCGCGCAGGAAGTCCTCGAGCTCCATCTCGTTCAGGATCGCGGTCATGATCGGTCCCCTTCGTGCTCACGGATGTAGGCCAGGACGGCAGGATCAAGCCGATGCTCGTCAAGCCAGCGCTCCTCCAGGTTCTCCCACCCGAAGTAGCCGAAGAGCGCGTCGCGGAAGTTGCCCTCTGGGTCGAAGCCGCGTCGCAGCAGGACGGTGTGCAGCTCGTCGCGAAGTGCTCCCTCGATGGGCAGCGCGTCGGCCGGGTCAGGTCGGTCGAAGTAGAGCCGATGGAGCGCCACCAGTCGCCGCAGCTCGGCGATCGGCGTAACGTGGTCGTCGGCTCGCAGGTCGAGCATCCGGTCGTGATTGCCGCCGTAGCCGCCACCCTGGCGAACGACCAGCAGTGCGGCCGACTCTTGCCCCCGTCGGTCTCCGCCGGCCTCCTGGGCACGCTCGAGCGATCGCAGGAGGCGATCCGCCAATGGCTGGCCCGCCGTCTCACGGAAGCCGGAGGCGAGACCTTCCACCACGGCCCGGCCGGCGAGGATGTTGCCCTGAGCCGCGAATCCGTCGCCGACGATCGACGACGCATGGTCGAAGCATTCGCCGCCGGTGAACGATGCCGCCCGCCCGTCGGCCGCAATCAGCCCGAACTGCCGCTGCTCGGTCAGCGGATCCCCTGCGACCAGCCGCTCCACGCACTCGGCGGGGTCGACACCCTCGCGCAGCAGCGCGAGCCCGCGCGGACCGATCGTCACGTCCGCCAGCGCCTGCGTCGCCACTGCCCCCGCATCGGCCGCCGCCCAGGGCACGATCGCGCCCACCGCCAGGAACTTGGACTGGACCGCCACGCCGACCTCACCGGCAGCGGGGTCGGCAGCCACGATCGAGTAGGTCACTGGTTCACCTCATCGGGCAGCACGTACCACGCGACGCGGTCCCCGACCCGTGCGCGTAGCTTCCAGCGCGTCGATTTGGGAGCGTCGTGGAGCGCAGCCAGCAACTGCGCCAGCCGCTCCAGGACGCCACTCGACGGCGACGTGGCGACCACGGTCTCCACGGTCCCGGTGATCGTTCGCCACAGTCCCCAGTCATCGCGCACCAGCGTTCGCAGTCGGGCGAGGTCGATGTGATCGCCGGGACCCTCGCCCAGCTCGTGGGCGGCGACGAGGTCGACGATGTCGCTGGCGTCCTTGGCGTTCAGCTTCACGATCTGCAGCTTGGTGAGCAGGAGATCGGTCACCGGCAGGGTCGGGTAGTCCAGCTCGAAGCGGGTCGTCATGTCGATGCGATGGCACATCTCGAAGATGCCTACCAGCACGTCCAGGTCCCAATCCGGGCCATGGAAGACCATGCGCCGATGCCCATTCAGCGCATTGAAGCGCTCCTCCGCGATGTAGCCGGCCTCGACCAGCAGACGGGCAATGAGCCGATGCTGCCCGGTGGGCACCATCAGGTCGATATCGTTGACAGGCCGGGAGCCGCCGAGTGCCCGCAGCTCGGGATCGTGGTGCAGGATCGCGAGCCCGCCGATCAGACGGGCCTCGATCCCAGTGGCCTGAGCCTGGTCGATCACGCGCAGCGCCTCGTCCAGGAGCCGCCCGTTCCGTGCGGCGACCTCCTCCGCGACCGCGACACGGCTGGCCACGATCATCGGCCGAGGGTGATCGGCAGCGGCGGCGCCTCGTGACCCCCGACCTTTGAGTGGCTGTAGCCGACGGTGCGGTACAGGTCGGCGGCCATCTCCGCGAACTTCCAGCAGGCCACCGCCGGGTCGACGATGGGGAATGGCACCTCGTCCCGCACCCGACGCCAGAACGCTGGCGTGGCCATCTCGGAGAGGACGACTACCTCGGCTCCATCCTCCGCGACCGCCAGCCGCGCTTCCTGGACACACGCATCGAAGAAGGCCTCGGGATCGGCCAGCACCTCGGGGATCCCCATCTCCACCGAGCGCATGGATGCCAATCGGCGTTCGTGCCCGTACAGGACGGCGTTGTCGGTCATCTTGGCGATCCATTTTCGCCGCCCGACGATGATGGTGAACTTGTGCCCCATGGTTGCCGCGACGGCAAGCGACGCCTCCTCCATGCCGATGATCGGCATGCGACAGATCTCGCGAGCCTCGCGCAGGCCGCCGTCGTAGAAGCAGCCGATGATGGCCGCGTCGTAGCCGGCCTCGTCCGCCTCGCGCATGAGCGCGAGCATCGGTCCCGCCGCCTCGTGCTCGTAGGTGTGGTACTCGAGGTGCGGCGGCCCGTGCTCCAGGCTGCGGACGTCGGGCGTGAAGCCCGGACGCCGCACCTCCTCGATCAGCTCAAGGGTGTCGGCGTCGAACGCGGGCGTGCCGACAGGGTTGACCCACAGGATCCTGCGCTCGACGGTTTCCACCTCGGTCCGATCACTCGGGCGGCAGCGACTCGAACGCAAGCCCCAGGTCGACGCCTCGACTCTTGTTCCACATGTAGCTGATCGCGTAGATCGCGAACGGCAGGGCAAACAGGATCGCCGTGGCCCACAGCCCGACCGGCGCGTTGGCACCCAGCGTCTCGTTGGTGAGCAGCGGAATCAGGAAGATGAAGTAGACCACCACCGCCGCCACCCCGATCAGCGTGATGCGCGGCACGCCCATGAACCGCTGGTTGATGGGGGACGCCTCCCACATCTCGCGTCGGCGATACGGGAAGACCGCGGCGGCCACAGCGACCACGATGAACGTCATGATCTCCGCCGCCCCGGCGGTGAACAGGAGCGTCAGGAAGTCGCCCGGCCCGTAGACGATGAGGGCCAGGAAGATGAGCGTGATGGCGAGCACGATCAGGTTGGCCCACACGGGGGAGTGGGTCCGGTCGCTGACCTCGCTGACCTTGTCGGGCAGGATCCGGTCGAAGGACCAGGCAAACAGGCTGCGCGTCGCGATCAAGAAGGTCGGCGGCAGCGCCGCGAAGAAGGCGAGCACGAAACTCACCGACATGACCGCGATCAGGATGCTGTTGTCGGTCAGCATGGCGGCGAAGAAGAAGTAGAACGGGTACGACGGCAACAGGTACTTGTCCGGCACCTCGTTCGCCAGGAAGGTCGCCGAGCCCAGCCACTCCTGCCCGAAGGTGCGCGCCGACAGGGTCAGCATGATCAGCACGATTACGGCGCTGATGCCCAGCGCCCAGAGCAGCCCCTTGAGCATCGTGGTGCGAGCCGAGCGAACCTCGCCGCCGGCATAGGTGGTGACGATCGCGTAGCCGAAGCTGGCGAAGGCCAACGGGGTCGCGGCGATCGTCGCATTCCAGTCGATCCCGGAGACGGCGCCAGTAAAGCCGGCCTCCTTGGCGTCCGCGATCATCTGGTCGTAGTTGCCGCCGAACTTGGCGACCGCGGCGACGAAGGCATCGCGGCCGTTGATCAGGGTCAGCAGAGCGGCGATCGCGACCCCCACCAGCGAGAGCCAGAAGATCCACTGGAAGACGCGCATCGAGCGACGCAGGTCCAGGCTCATAAGCGCCGCGGTGAAGATCAGCACGATCGCGCCGGTCGCGAACTGCCACTCCTTGGCGGTGACGGTGGTTGCCCACTCGGTGAGCGAGGCGTTCCCCGTCGCAGCCCCCATGGTCGAGAGCGCCGCCGATATGCCAAACGGCGCCAGCAGCGCGCCGAAATAGGCGATCACCAACTGGAACCACATGGTCACGCTGAAGTTGGCGACGAAGCCGATGATTGGGTGAATGATCCGGCTGACGAAGACGTAGTCGCCGCCGGAGCGGGGCATCGCCTGCGACAGCGACCCGTACAGGAGCGTCGGGATGATGCACAGCAGTGCGGTGATGATCACGATCCCGATCAGGTTCGACCCGGGAAACGCGTACGGGGCCTGGGTCGCCACCAGCACCGCCAGCGGCAGCGAGATGAACGAGATGTTGAGCGCGAGGTTGCTGCTCATGCCGATCTCGCGGACCAGACCCGTCGCCTGACGGGTGTATAGACCGACTCCCCCAGCGGGTGACTCCATCACGACTCCTGCCCTCCAGCAAAGCGTGCAAAGCGCTTTGGATGACCCTACCGGCGAGCCGCCCCGCTGTCAACGAAATTCCGCCTGTTACCCTTGCACACACCGATACCCGCAGCCCAGCGGGGGGACCAATGACCGACCTCGCCACCAACGTCCTCTACTACGGCGACAACCTCGACATCCTGCGTCGCTACCTGCCCGATGCCGCCGTTGACCTGGTCTACCTCGACCCGCCCTTCAACAGCAACCGCGACTACAACGTCATCTTCCGCGACGAGTCGGGCAATGCCACCGATGCCCTGCTGCTCGCCTTCGAGGACACCTGGCACTGGGGATACAAGTCAGTGCACCTTGGCACCAAATCCTCGACGATCATCCTCGCGGGCCGCAAATAGGGCACGAGAGCGAACCTCGGCTGATACTTGACGCAGTGCGGCGGCGACTGCGCGGCGCAGCCTTGTTCGCTGCCAGGTGTTGAGGAGTAAGACCGATGACCGCGGACCGATTTGGAGTCCTCCCCAGGATCGGCATCCGACCGACAATCGATGCTCGCGAAGGGGGAGTCCGGGAATCTCTTGAGGCGCAGACGATGCAGCTCGCTCGAGCTCTCGCAGCCACGATCTCCGACGCGCTTCGCTACCCGAATGGAGATCCCGTGCAATGCGTCATCGCCGACTCCACTATCGGTCGTGTGGCGGAGGCGGCTGCGGCCGATGAGAAGTTTCGGCGCAAAGATGTGGGGGCAACCATCTCGGTGACGCCTGCATGGTGTTATGGGTCCGAGACGATGGACGTCGATCCCCTTCGGCCCAAGGCTGTGTGGGGATTCAACGGAACGGAGCGGCCCGGCGCCGTTTACCTCGCTGCCGTCCTGGCAGCCCATAACCAGCAGGGTCTCCCCGCGTTCGGCATCTACGGACGGGATGTCCAAGACAGCGGTGACCTGTCGGTTCCGGATGACGTTCGCGAGAACGTGCTGCGGTTCGCGAGGGCAGCCGTCGCATCACAGATGATGCGAAGCCGCTCCTACCTGTCGGTCGGCGGCACTTCGATGGGGATCGCGGGATCGATCGTGGATCACGCCTTCTTCCAGCGCTACCTGGGAATGCGGGTCGAGGCGATCGATATGACAGAGATCCTGCGCAGGATCGAGCGCGGGATCTACGACCAGCAGGAGTTCGAGCGCGCGATGGAATGGGTCCGCGCGAACTGCGTGGAGGGGATCGACTACAACCGCGCAGAGAAGCGGCGCACTCGAGAGGAGTTGGATGGCGACTGGGCCTCGTCGGTGAAGATGGCACTCGCCATGCGGGACCTAATGGTCGGCAATCCGAAGCTAAAGGACGCCGGGCATGGCGAGGAGTCGCTCGGCCACAACGCGATCCTGGCGGGCTTCCAGGGGCAGCGCCAATGGACCGATTTCCTCCCGAATGGTGACTTCATGGAGGCGATCCTGAACTCGTCGTTCGACTGGGACGGGCCGCGAGCTCCGTACGTGGTGGCGACGGAGAACGACTCGCTGAACGGCGCCTCGATGCTGTTCGGCTATCTGCTCACCAACACGGCACAGATCTTTGCCGATGTGCGGACCTACTGGAGCCCGGCCGCAGTCAAGCGGGTCGCGGGCCATGACCTCAGCGGCGTCGAGGCGGGTGGCTT
>JBKKBV010000169.1:0-15901 GCA_046713375.1 Candidatus Limnocylindria bacterium | reverse complement strand
CCGCCGATCGTCTGCTGTGGGTGTGGGACGCCTACACCCTGACGGACCGCTACCCGAATGCGCAGCCGCTCGGGCCGGAGAGCCCGTTCCCCGGGGCCAACTACATCCGCAACAGCGTCAAGGTGGTCATGGACGCCTACGACGGCAGCGTCCGATTCTTCATCACCGACCCAAACGAGCCGATCGTCGCCGCCTGGGCGAAGATCTTCCCCGGGCTGTTCGAACCGCTGTCGGCGATGCCGGAGGAGCTCCAGGCCCACCTCCGCTATCCCGAGGACCTGTTCATCGCCCAGAACCAGACCTACCGTCTGTACCACCTGCCGGCAACCGATAACGGCGCCACGGTCTTCTACAACCAGGATGACCGCTGGGCCATTCCCGAGGACGTGGTGGCCGGCAGCGGGCTGCCGATGGAGCCCTACTACGTGATCATGCGCATCCCGGGCGAGGACAAGGCCGAATTCGTCCTCATCCAGCCGCTGGTCCCAGAGCAGCGTCCCAACATGATCGCCTGGACGGCGGCGCGCATGGATCCCGGCGTCTACGGAGAGCGGATCGCCTTCCACTTCCCGAATGACACGTCGACTGACGGACCTGCGCTGGTGGAGGCGCGCATCGACCAGGACGACGCCATCAGTTCGCAGTTCAGCCTCTGGGATCGATCCGGCTCGTCGGTCATCCGCGGCAACCTGCTGGTGCTGCCAATCGGCGACGACGGCCTGCTGTACGTCGAGCCAGTCTTCCTGCAGGCGTCGGGCGCGCCGTTCCCGGAGTTCGTGCGGCTGATCGTGGTCAGCAAGGACCGGGTGGCATTCGCCGAGGATCTCCAGGGAGCGATCGAACAGATCCTGGGCGAGGCGCTCCCGCCGCCGCCCGACGGGAACGGCGGCCTGCCGGAGGACGTTGCGGGATTGGTGGCGGAGGCGAGCCGGTTGTACGGGGAGGCACAGGCCGCCCTTGCCGCCGGTGACCTGGGCACGTACCAGGCGAGGCTGAATCAGCTTGAGCCGATTCTGGAGAGGCTTGCCGAATTGACCGGTGCCTCCGTGGAGCCGTCACCCAGCGCGTCGCCCTAGCGGCATGGACGTCCTGCTGCTGGGCTCCGGGGCGTGCGAGCATGCCCTGGCCTGGCGGCTGTCGCGCGACGAAGGCGTCGAGCGATTGCGGATCGCGCCGGGCAACGGGGGCACTCCGGCAGTCGCCGATACGGTTCAGGACTTGGACATCCTGGATCCGGCCGCGGTCGCCCGTCACGCCACGCGTGAGCGCTACGACCTGGTGGTGATCGGCCCGGAGGCGCCCCTGGCGGCCGGGGTCGCCGATGCGCTGCGGGAGGCCTCGGTGCCGGTCTTCGGGCCTTCTCGGGCGGCCGCGCGCCTCGAGTCGAGCAAGGCGTTCGCCAAGGAGCAGCTGCGCCGCGCCGATATCCCGACCGCGGCCAGCGCCATCTTCGATGACCTGGGCGAGGCCCTTGCCCACGCGCGAGCGAGCGATGCGCCGCCGGTCGTCAAGGCCGATTGGCTGGCCGCCGGCAAGGGCGTGGTGGTGCCCGACAGCCACGAAGCGGCGGAGGCGGCGATCCGCGACCTGATGGGCGATGCGCCACGGGGCGCCCAAGTACTGCTCGAGGAACGCCTGGATGGGCGGGAGGTCTCGGTCTTCGCCCTGGTCAGCGACGAGTCGGTCGTCCCGCTCGGTGCGGCATGCGACTACAAGCGGCTGCGTGAGGGGGATGAGGGACCGAACACCGGCGGGATGGGCGCGTACACGCCGGTCCCATGGTTCGGAGCGGCGGAGACGGAGCGCGCCGTGGCGACCATCTTCGAGCCGATCGCCTGGCGCATGGCCCGCGACGGGACACCCTACCGTGGAGTCCTCTACGCGGGTCTGATGCTGACCGATGAAGGGCCGATGGTGCTCGAGTTCAACGCCCGCTTTGGCGATCCCGAGGCCCAGGTTCTGCTGCCGCTGCTGGATGGGGACCTGGCGGGCGCGCTCCTGGGAGTCGCCGTCGGCGACCGGGGAGCGATGGAGGGCTCATTGGCGATGCGACCCGGAGCGGCCGTGGCTGTCGTCATCGCCTCCGACGGGTATCCGGAGGCACCGGTCATCGGGCGGGCGCTGAGCGGAGCCGATCCATTGGGGCCGGACGAGGCTGGTCCGATCCTGCGATTTCACGCCGGCACCGCGGCGTCCGGGTCGGGGTACACCTCGTCGGGCGGGCGCGTCCTGACCATTGTCGGCCTCGGTCCGGATCTCGGCACAGCTCGGGAGGAAGCGTACAGGGGCGTTGCCGGCATCGGCCTGGATGGGAGCCAGCACCGGACCGACATCGCCCTCCGCGAGATCAGCGGGATATCCTAGGACCGATGACCTCCAACCCCATGGTCGCCGTCATCTGCGGCTCCCGATCCGACCTGCCCGCGCTCAAAGGGTGCTTCGATGTCCTGGATGAATACTCGATCGCCTGGGAGGCGAGCGTCATCAGCGCCCATCGCCAACCGCAGGCTCTCGCGACGTACGTTCGCGACGCGGAGACGCGTGGTGTGCGCATCTTCGTGGGGGCCGCCGGTATGGCGGCTCACCTGCCCGGCGTGCTCGCCTCCCTGACCGCGCGACCGGTGATCGGCGTGCCCCTCGACGCGGGCGCTCTGGGTGGCGCTGATGCGCTGTTCAGCGTGGTGCAGATGCCACCCGGCGTCCCGGTTGCGGCGGTCGCCATCGGCTCAGGCGGGGCCAAGAATGCGGCGCACCTGTCAGCCCGTATCCTTGCACTCAGCGATCCCGCGCTGGCCGCGCAGGTGGAAACGGTGCGGGCAAGGCTGGCCGATGGAGCCGAGCTGGACATCGACCCCAGATGATCGACCGGTACGCGCTGCCGGAGCTGCGCGAGCTCTTCTCGGAACAGCACAAGCTCGACCTGTGGTTGCGAATCGAGCTGCTGGCGGTCGAGGCCCGGCACGCGGCCGGGCTGGTGCCCGACGAGGACTGGGAGCGGATCCGGTCCGCGACCGGGAGCGTCGACGGCGCGCGCGCCCGCGAGATCGAGCAGGAGTCGCAGCACGACGTCATCGCCTTCCTGCGCTCGGTCACCGAGCGGCTTGGCCCCGAGGGACGCTGGCTGCACTTCGGGCTGACCAGCTCCGACGTCCTGGACACCGCCACCGCCGTCGTCCTCCGCGACGCAACCCTGTTCGTCGAGGAGGAGCTGCGCAAGCTGGCAGAGCTGCTGGGCGGGATGGCGCTCGAGCATCGGTCAACGCCGATGGTGGGACGCAGCCACGGCATCCACGCGGAGCCGATCACCTTTGGGTTCAAAGCGGCCGGCTGGCTGGCTGAAGTGCAGCGCGACCAGGCGCGGCTGGCCCGCGCACGGGAGGGGATCGCGGTCGGCAAGATCTCCGGCGCAGTCGGAACGCATGCCCATGTCAGCGCCGAGGTGGAGGAGTTCGTGTGCCGCTCGCTCGGGCTGGGCGTCGACCCTGCCTCGACCCAGGTGGTGAGCCGCGACCGGCATGCCGAGCTGCTGACGGCCCTGGCCATCCTGGGCGGGACGCTCGAACGGATGGCAGTCGAGGTCCGCCACCTGCAGCGCACGGAGGTGGGCGAGGCGTTCGAGCCATTCGGCGCCGGCCAGCAGGGAAGTAGCGCCATGCCCCACAAACGCAACCCGGTGCTCGCCGAGCGAATCACCGGCCTTGCCCGCCTGCTGCGCGCCGATGGGCTGGTCGGCCTCGAGAACATGGCGCTTTGGCACGAGCGTGACATCAGCCACTCGAGTGCGGAGCGCTTCGTCTTCGAGCGAGCCCTGGGCGTCGCTGGCTATGCGACCCGGTCCATGACCGGCCTGCTGGGCGGCCTTGAGATCGACGCCGGACGAATGGCGAGCAACCTCGACCTGCTGGGCGGGATGGTCCACTCGGAGGCGCTGCTGCTGGCCATGATCGCCAAGGGGGCCGACCGCCAGGAGGCCTACCGACTGGTGCAGGCAGCCGCCAAGCGCGCCTGGTCCGGGGAGAGCACCTTCCACGCGGAGCTGGCTGCCGACGCCGGGGTCGGGCGCTGGCTGACCGCCGACGAGGTGGAGAGGGCGATGACCATGCAGCCGCACCTGGATGGCATCGAGGCGACCTATCGGGCACTGGGGCTGGGGGCGGCGGAGGGGAGTCGCGGATGAGCACGCAGGTTAGGTGGCTCGGCAACGCGGCAGTCGCCGCGCGCGTGGCCGCGGCCCGCGGGGACCTGTGGCTGCCGGGGTCGCTGGGGGCGCTCACCTACCTCGCCTGGCTGCCGCTGGTCATCACCGTCGCGTCCCCGCCGCGGACGAGCGATCTCGCATTCCTGGGGGCGGGCCTCCGCGGCTCGGAACTCTTTCCGCTCAACGTGCTGCTGATCGCAACGCTCGCCGCGATGGGGATCCTGATCGCCTGCCTGCTCGCGGCCCTTGCCGAGGCGGCCCTCCTTCGCGCTCAGGGCCTCGGCACGCCTGATCGCTCGATGACCAGGGAGGTGGAGGTTGCCCTCAGCGTGATGCTGGTCGCGATGCTGCCGGCCGTGGCACTGGGCGCGGCGCTCATCAGCGGCGCCGCAGCGGTGGCGCCCGCCGAGTTCGGGGCACCGGACCTGGGTGTGCCTCTTGCGCTGCGCATCGCGCTCCGCCTCGCGCCACTGCTCGCGGCATTAGCCCTTCTGGCATGTCTGGGACAGGCCTTTGGCGCGGTGGCGCTGCGGAGGGCGATCGGCCCCGGTGCGCTGCCGCTGGGCGGGGCAATGAGGGCAGCCCTGCGAGACCTGGTCCGCCAACCGATGCGCCTGCTTGGGCTGGCGCTGACCTCATTCCTGGCCGACATCATGGCGGTCGTGCTGGCGGTCGCGCTGCTGCGCATCCTGTGGGCGCCGATCGGCGCCGAGCTCGCAGGGGGGCAGCTGGTCAGCCGGGCGGCGCTCCTGCTGGTAGGCTTCGTGGCGATCTGGCTGGCTTCCACCCTGGCGTTCGGAGCGCTTCATGTGTGGGTCTCGACGTGGTGGTCGCTCGAGGTCGGAGCGTCCGCTGAGGAGGCTTGGCCAGGGGCGCAGGAGGCAAGCCGCTGACCCCCGAACTTGGCTTCAATCTCGAACTCGAGCTGATGGGACGCATGGCGCTCGGCCTGGTACTGGGAGCCCTGATCGGGTTCGAGCGCGAGCTGCACCGTCAGCCCGCCGGCTTCCGCACCCACTCGCTGGTGGCGGTCGGATCGGCGCTGTTCACCATCATCTCGGCCTACGGATTCGCCGGATCCGCGGTCGATCCGACCCGCATCGCGGCCCAGATCGTGTCCGGCATCGGCTTCATCGGGGCGGGCACCATCCTCCAGCATCGCGGCAGCGTCCGCGGCCTGACCACCGCCGCATCGCTCTGGTCGGTGGCGGCTGTCGGCATGGCGGCCGGAGCGGGGCTGCTCGCCATCGCGATGGTCGGCACGCTGCTGATCCTGGTCGTCCTCTCGCTCCTCGACCGGGTCGAGGAGTTCGCTCGGCGCCGAATCGGGATCCCGGCGGAGTCGCCCGAGTCGATTGACGAGCGGCCAGACGACGGCCGAACCGAGGACCTGTCGTGACGATGGTCGAGTCCAGCATCCCGGGGCTGACCCTGCTGCATCGGGGCAAGGTGCGCGAGACATATGCCGTCGGTGAGGATCGCCTGCTGCTGGTGGCGACCGATCGCCTCTCCGCCTTCGACGTGGTCTTTGAGCAGCCGATCCCCGACAAGGGACGGCTCCTGACAGCGCTCTCGGCATTCTGGTTCAGGCAGCTCCAATCCCTTGGTCCGGCCCACTTCCTGTCGACCGATGCCGACCAGCTGCCGCCCGCCGCCCGCGGCCCTGAGCTGGCGGGTCGCGTGACCCTGGCGCGGCGCGCACAACGGATCGATGCCGAATGCGTCGTGCGCGGCTACCTGGC
The DNA here is from genome assembly GCA_046713375.1 of Candidatus Limnocylindria bacterium. GTDB lineage: Bacteria > Chloroflexota > Limnocylindria > QHBO01 > QHBO01 > CF-167. Next base: position 9,961 of record JBKKBV010000169.1, on the reverse strand, counting down.
GGGGTCGGGCTGGGCGGAGTACCGGGCAGGCGGCGAGGTTGGAGGGCATCGACTCCCAACGGGTCTGCGCGAGGCCGATCAGCTGCCCGAGCCGATCTTCACGCCCTCGACCAAGGCCGAGGTCGGACATGACGAGAACATCACCCGCGAGCGGCTGGCGGAGATGGTCGGCGCCGAGCTCGCCCGAGAGCTGGAGGAGCGGTCGTTGACGCTGTACCGGGCCGGCGCCCGGCGGGCTGCCGAGGTGGGGCTGATCCTGGCCGACACGAAATTCGAGTTCGGCTGGATCGATGGTGAGGTGGCGCTCATCGACGAGCTGCTAACGCCGGACTCGTCACGCTTCTGGGATGCCAGCCTGTACCAGCCCGGCTCCAGCCCGCCGTCGTTCGACAAGCAGTACGTGCGCGATTTCGTTGCCGGATCGGGGTGGAACCGCGAGCCGCCAGCCCCCCGCCTGCCGGACGAGGTGATCAAAGGGACGCGGGAGCGCTACGCCACGGCGTACGAGCGGCTGACCGGCGAGACGTGGCTCCCTGGGGAGGGATCGGCCTGATGCACTGGCTGGCGGAGGTCCATGTCCGGCTGCGGCCGGGGATCGCCGACCCGGAGGGACAGACCATCGCCGGCGGTCTGCGCTCGCTCGGCTTTGAGAGCGTCGCAGACGTGCGGGCCGGCAAGCTGCTCCGGGTCACTTTCGAGGCCGCGGACCGCGTCAGCGCGGAGGCGGCCGTGGCCCAGATGTGCAGCCGGCTTCTCGCCAATCCCGTCATGGAGACGGCCGAATGGGAGCTGACCGTCGACGAGTCCGTGGCGGTGGGCATCCAATCGTGAGCCGCGCGCCGCACGTCGCGGTCCTCGTCTTTCCGGGGACCTGGAGCGACCGCGACTTCGCGCACGTCGCGGGCCTCGTCGGCTGGGATGCTCGCCTGGTATGGCACACGGAGGTCGGGCTCGGCGACGCGGACGCGGTGGTGCTGCCAGGCGGCTTCGCGCATGGCGATCATCTGCGGACCGGGGCGATCGCAAGGTTCTCCCCAGTGATGTCCGCGGTCGAGGCCTTTGCAGCGGCGGGTGGGCCCGTCCTTGGCTCATGCAACGGCTTCCAGATCCTCACCGAGGCGGGGATCCTGCCGGGGGTCCTTTTGCGGAACGACCACCTGCAGTTCCGTTGCGACTGGCAGCCGCTGCGGGTCGAGCAGACGGCCGGTCCGTGGCTCGGCGAGCTGAACACCGGCGAGACGATCCGGCTGCCGATATCGCACGGCGAGGGCCGCTACTACGCGGAGGCGCCGGTCCTGGACGAGCTCGAAGCGACGGGTCGTGTCGTGCTGCGCTACGCCGATGCGGACGGGACCGTGACCCCCGACGCCAACCCCAACGGATCGCTGAGATCGATCGCCGGGATCGTCAACGAGCGGGGCAACGTGCTCGGCCTGATGCCCCACCCGGAGCGCGCGGCAGAGGCCGAGGTGGGCGGCACTGACGGCCTCCGCATCCTCCGTGCTCTCGATGCGTGGCTGACCATGCAGCCGGCGGCGGCGGAGCGTCGGCTATGATTCGATGCCTCCGAAGCGGTCCTGATGGAGGTCCATCGCCCGATGCAGGATGACGAGCGGGACCACGGCGACGCGGCGGCCGACCAGCCCGGCGAGCCCGCAGAGCAGCCCGGCAAGCCCGCCGAAGAGGCCCAGCCAGGCCAGGCGCCGAGTGAGGCCGAGGCGTGGGTCGTGCCACCACCACCGACCCCCCTCCTACCCCGATGTGATCCCCGCCCACCCGGTGCCGGCGACGCCGCTCAGCGAAGGTACCGTCTGCCCGCGTTGCGGCACCGATAACCGGCCGGGGATCGCCTTCTGCCGCGCCTGCGGCCAGCGCCTGATGGCGCCGGGCGCTCCCGCCGCCGTCGAACGCCCCAGTCCTCCGGACGGGACGCAGGCCTGCCCTCGCTGCGGAACCCACAATCGCGCCGGCCTCGCCTTCTGCCAGAACTGCGGAGCCAACCTGCGCGCCGCCGACGCCAGCGCCGAGCCAGCGCCGACCACGGGGCCGAGTCCCGAGGCGCCGCGTCGCGCAATCCTCGGCCCGCTCGTGTTGCTCATCGGCGCGGCCGGCCTGCTGACGGGCTGGCTGCTGCCCTTCGCATTCGGCGGCGCGTCACTCTGGGACCGCTCATATGGAGCTCCGGGCGGCTACGGCATCGGGTTCTGGCAGGGCTACCCCGACGGCGGGATCACGGAGACCGCCTACTTCGGGTTGGCCGCTCCCGTCCCGATCCTGGTCGCGCTGCTGGTGATCCTGGCCGGGGCCGGATTGCTGAGGCCGGCGCCGGGCATGGTCCAGCGCATCGGGCTGTTGGTGGCCCTCGCCTGGGGGCTGGGGCTGGTCGGCCTCTTCCTGGTCATCGAGCTTCTCGGCGGACCGGGTGGCGACCTGGTCCAGGTCCTGCGCGCCCTGTCGCCGGGCGGGATCATCTTCCTGCTGGCCGGGCTGATCGTCGTCATCGGCTCGCTGACCCGCCTGTGGCGAGCCTGACGGTCGGAGGCGAGCCACAACCGGTGAGCATCGCAGCGCCCGTGGAGCGCCACGGGCTGACCGAGGCCGAATACGGGCTGGTGATCGAGACGCTCGGCCGCGAGCCGAACCCGGTCGAGCTGGGCATGTTCGGCGCGATGTGGAGTGAGCACTGCGCGTACAAGCACTCCCGGTCGCTGCTAAGCGGCCTCCCATCACGTGGAGAGCGGGTGCTGGTCGGCCCGGGTGAGAATGCCGGCGTCCTCGACATCGGCGATGGCCTGGCCGTGGTCTTCAAGGTCGAGTCGCACAACCACCCCAGCGCGGTGGAGCCCTACCAGGGTGCGGCGACCGGGGTGGGCGGCATCATCCGCGACGTCTTCACCATGGGGGCGCGTCCCCTCGCCCTCCTCAACTCGCTCCGCTTCGGTCCGCTCGCCCCGGCCGAAGACGCCAGCCTTCGCACCGATGACGCGGCTGCAACCCGGAACCGCTACCTGCTGGGCGGGGTCGTGGCCGGGATCGCCGGCTACGGCAACTGCATCGGCATCCCCGATGTCGGCGGTGAGATCGGCTTCGATGCCTCGTTCAACGGCAATCCCCTGGTGAACGCGATGTGCGTGGGGATCGCGCGACACGAGGAGATCACGCTGGCGCGGGCGGCCGGCCCGGGCAACGCGCTGCTGCTGGTGGGATCCTCGACCGGCCGGGATGGGATCCAGGGCGCCAGCTTCGCATCGGCCAATCTCGGTGAGGACCGGGAAGAGCGCCGGCCCGCGGTCCAGGTCGGGAACCCGTTCCTGGAGAAGCTGTTGATGGAGGCCTGCCTGGAGCTGTCCTCGTCGGATTCGGTGGTGGCGATGCAGGATCTCGGCGCGGCTGGCCTGACCTGCGCCCTGGCAGAGCTGTCCGCGCGCGGTGGCTGCGGCGCCGAGGTCGACCTCGACCTAGTGCCGCGCCGTGAGCCGGGCATGACGCCGTACGAGGTTCTGCTCAGCGAGTCGCAGGAGCGGATGCTCCTGGTCGTCCGCGCCGGAGACGAGGCGCCGGTCCAGGCCGTCTTCGAGCGATACGACCTTCATGCGGTGGTCATTGGTCGGGTCATCGGTGAGCCCGTGGTCCGCGCCGTGGCCGATGGCCGCCTGGTGTGCCAGGTGCCCGGTCGGGCCCTGGCCGACGACGCCCCGCGCTACACGCCGCCTGCCGCTCCCGCCGCTGACCTGGCGGCGCGCCGGGCAGAAGGGCTCGACGAACTGGCCGCCGAGCCGCCAACCGCCGACGCCCTGCTCGAACTGCTGGCGAGTCCCAACGTCCGCAGCCGGAAGCCGATCTGGCAGCGCTACGACCACATGAACGGGACGAACACGCTGGTGGGACCGGGGGCCGGCGACGCGGCACTGCTCCGCGTCAAGGGCACGCGTCGCGCGATCGCGCTGTCGCTGGATGGGCCTGGGCGTCTGGGTGCGCTCGACCCCCGGCTGGCCGGGATGGCCGCGGTGGTCGAGGGTGTGCTGAACGTCGCCTGCAGCGGCGCGACCCCGATCGGGATCACCAACTGCCTCAACTTCGCCTCGCCGGAGCGACCCGCCGGCTACTGGGAGCTGTCCGAGGCGGTAGCGGGCATGGCGGATGCGTGCGTCGCGCTTGGAATCCCGATCGTGTCGGGCAACGTCAGCCTCTACAACGAGACGCCGGACGGACCGATCCTGCCCACCCCCGTGATCGGCACGGTGGGCCTGCTCGACGACCGGTCCCGCGCCATTCCGATGCGCTGGACCGACGGCGACGAGATCTGGCTGCTGGGCGCGCCGGCGTGGGAGGCTTCAGCGCTTGCCGCGTCGGAGCTCGCCTGGCGGCGGGGACGATTCGGCGGGACCCCCTCGCTCGACCTGGCCGCGGCGGTGGAACTGGTGGCGCTGCTGAGGCATCTCGGCGCCATCGGCATCCTGACTGGCGCCCACGACGTCTCGGTCGGGGGCCTGGGCGTGGCCATTGCTCGGCTCGCGATCGCCTCGGGCGTGGGAGCCACGGTTGCCCTCCCGCCTGGGGCCGTCTCCCTGCCGACCGCCGGCCTTTTCGGGGAGCGAGGCGGCCGCGTGCTGCTGGCGGTGGCTCCGAGGTCGGCAGCAACCGTCGCTGCTGCGGCGGAGTCGGCGAGCGTGGCGGCCCAGCGGCTCGGCTCCGCCGAGGGTCTCAGCCTGAACCTTGCGGTCGGCGACGTTCGCCTGAGCCTGGACCTCGACCAACTGCGGGTCGCCTGGAGCACGGGTTTCTAGGGGCGGCGTTCCCTTATCCGGCGGTTGTCTCAGTCGCTTCGACCGGCGCGTCCGCCGGCTTGGCGCGTGGCGGGCGGACCCGTCGGTTGCCATTCGGGCGCCCGCCCGCGACGGACGGCGGCTCAAGCCGATGGAGCCCGTCGCGAGCCCGCTCATGCAGGTTGTAGACCTCCTGCAGGCCGTCGGGCGGCACGCCATCGGCGAAGATCTCGCAGAAGACGTCGACGATCTCGGGGTCGAATTGGGTCCCCGCGTTGGCGCGCAGCTCGGCAAGGGCCTGGGCGTGATCCCGAGCGTTGCGATAGGGCCGATCGTGGACCATGGCGTGATACGCGTCGGCGATCGCCACGATCCGGGCGCCGAGCGGGATCTCCTTCGCGCGCAGACCATGCGGGTAGCCGCCACCGTTGAAGTGCTCATGGTGATGGAGGACGGTGGGCACAGCATCCCGCAGGCTGGACGCCTGCTCCAGGATGACCTGCCCGATGCGCGGATGCTCGCCGATCACCTGCCATTCCTGATCCGACAGGGCGCTCCGCTTGTCGAGGATCTCGAGCGGCACGGCCAGCTTGCCGAGGTCGTGGAGGAGACTGGCGATGCGAATCCGCTCGATCTCGTCCTGCGGGAGTCCCATCTGGAGCGCCATCCCGGTCGCCAGGGTGGCGATCAGGTCCGACGGCTGCCCGCCATGCTTCGGTTGCGGCGCCAGGACGGATGCCAGCGCCTCGGCCGCCGTATCGCTGGCCCACTGGCCGATCGCGGTCGCGGCCGCGCGCCGCTCGGCCGAGATCGGTGCCCGGTGGACGAGGGCGTTCTCGTCAACCGCCCGATAGCGGTAGGTCCGGTTCCTGCCCAGTGACTTCGCGGCGTACATCGCCGCATCAGCCTGGTCGACCAGCCGATCGGCCTGGAGCTGCGACCCCAGGTCGCCAGCAACGCCGACGCTGATGGTGACCCGCAGGCCCTTGGCGGCGGCGATGCTGAGCGGGTGGTCCATCACCAGCTGGCGCAGATGCTCAGCCAGGACGGTCGCCTCCTCGGGCGTCGTCTCGGGCAGGATCAGCATGAACTCCTCACCGCCGTAGCGGCCGAAGTTGTCGCTTCCGCGGATGTTGTCGCCGATCAGGAGCGCGATCTCGCGCAGCACTGCGTCCCCGGTGTGGTGGCCATAGGTGTCATTGATCGGCTTAAAGCGGTCGATGTCGATGAATGCAACTGACAGCCACTTGTGATGGCGTGTCGCGCGCTCGATCTCCGAGGCGAGGGTGGTGAGCAGCGTCTCGCGGTTGGCGACTCCCGTCATGCGATCGTGCGCGGCACGCGCCTCGACTTGCACGAAGGCGCCGCTGGCGGCATTGAAGGCGCGCGCCAGGCGCCGCTCGGCTCGGGTGCCGGCCACGCGCAACCGCACGGGCTCTTCGCTGGTGAGGGTTGCCTCCAGCGCGGCGGCGACCCAACCCAAGCGGAGGCCAAAGTAGATCCAGCAGGCGAGCGCGACGACCGTCGCACCGGAGGCACCCGCCAGGATGGTCAGCGCGCTGAACGTGAAGCGTTGATGTGCGTCTGCCACGACCGCCGCTGAGAATCCAACCATCGCCAAAAGGACGACGGGGATCGGAGCCAGGAATCCGAGCGCCCGGATGAGTCGGAGCATCTGCCGTCCATTCGCGAGGGGTTGCCACCCTTTGTCGTCCGAGCATGGCTCTCCCCCGAATCGGCCGCCATGGGCTGCTCGTCACCTCCTCCCCGAGCGGTTCGCGTCCGCGACCGGTTTCCGCTCCGAGTGGGGTGCGGTGCAGTACTGCCGGCGTACCTTGGTTCGAGACGCCGTCGGGTGGCGGGTGGCTCCGGTATCATCAGGCGGTGCCTCGACGCCACCCCGCCCGCTGATCACGGTGCGACGGACCGCCCTGCCGGCTCCTGAACTCGAGGCGGGACTACACCTCCGCGAGCTGCCGCGGTACGAGCCGCATGGGCCTCGAGAAGAATGCGGCGTGGTGGGGGTCTACGCTCCCGGGCTGCCGGTTGCGCACCTGGTGGCGCTGGGGCTGCATGCGCTCCAGCATCGGGGGCAGGAGTCGGCCGGGATCGCGGTCTCGGATGGATCCCAGCTCACCCTGCACAAGCGGCTCGGGCTGGTCGGCCAGGTCTTCGACGAGGAGACTCTGGCCCGGCTGGAGGCTGATCAGGATGGAGCGCCCGGTGGCCACGCGGCGCGCCTGGCGATCGGACATACCCGCTACAGCACGACCGGGTCGAACAGTCTCCCCAACGTGCAGCCCGTGTACGCCGCCAGCGAGCTGGGGGAGCTCATGCTCGGGCACAACGGCAACCTGACCAACGCGACCTGGCTGCGCGACGAGCTGACCGAGCAGGGGATCGAGTTCGTGACCGCCAGCGACACCGAGGTGCTGGCCAAATTGATCGCGCATGCCCCGGGGCGGAGCTGGGCGCAGCGTGTTGAGCATGCCTTCCATCGCGCGTCGGGGGCGTACACCTTCACGATGCTCACCGGCCAGTCGCTGGTGGCTGCGCGCGACCCGGTTGGCTTTCGCCCCCTTGCGCTCGGCCGGCTGCACGACGCCGCAGGGCGGCCAGCAGGCTGGGCCATCGCGTCGGAGAGCGTCGGCCTCGACGCGATGGGGGCCACATTCGTGCGCGACGTCGAGGCGGGCGAGATCCTGACCATCGATGACGAGGGGGTGCACGCCTCGCGGCCGGGAGTGAGCACCGAGGCGAGCGACGCACGCGAGCGGCTGTGCGTCTTCGAGTTCGTCTACCTGGCCCGTCCGGACAGCGTCATCGGCGGCCGCCTGCTGTACGAGGCACGCCTGCGGATGGGCCGGCGTCTGGCGATCGAGCAGCCTGCCGATGCCGACCTCGTGATCCCGGTCCCCGATTCCGCGGTGCCGGCCGCCATCGGCTATGCCGAGCAATCCGGCCTGCCGTTCCGCGAGGGGCTGATCAAGAACCGATACGTGGGTCGCACCTTCATCCAGCCCGGCCAGACCACACGAGAAGCGTCGGTGCGACTGAAGTTCAACCCGTTGCCCGAGGTCCTCGCCGGCAAGCGGGTGGTGGTGGTCGATGACTCGATCGTGCGCGGAACGACGACCGGGCCCATCGTCGCCATGCTGCGGAGGGCCGGAGCTCGCGAGGTGCACGTCCGGATCCACTCGCCGCAGATGCGCTACCCGTGCTACATGTGCGTGGACACCGGCCGGCGTGCCGAGCTGATAGCGGCCAACCTGGGGCTGGATGGGATCCGGCGCCAGATCGGTGCCGATACGCTCGGCTACCTGTCACAGCAAGGGCTGCTGGCGGCGGTCGGCGGCGATGAGCGCCGGCACTGCACGGCCTGCTTCGACGGCAACTACCCCGTCGACGTGCCGCTCGATGTCGACAAGTTCGCGCTCGAGCGCGGCTGACCAGGATGGGGCAGAGCTATCGGGCTGCGGGAGTCGACATCGACGAGGCACAGCGCGCAGTCGACCTGATCGCGCGCGCCGCGGCAACGACGGCGACGCCGGCGGTGATGGGTGGCGTCGGGGGCTTCGGCAGCCTCTTTCGCTTCGACCCGACAACCCATCGCGACCCGGTGCTGGTGGCATCCACCGATGGCGTCGGCACCAAGCTGAAACTGGCCATTGCCCTGGGTCGCTATGACAGCATCGGCATCGACGTGGTCAACCATTGCATCAACGACATCGCCGTCCAGGGGGCCGATCCGCTCTTCTTCCTCGACTATCTCGCCGTCGGGCGGCTCAACGCCGACGTGGCCGCGGAGATCGTGACAGGGATCGCCAACGCCTGCGCCGCCGCCGGGGTCGCGCTTGTCGGCGGCGAGACGGCCGAGCTGCCGGACCTGTACCGGGGGGATGACTTCGACCTTGCCGGCTTCATCGTGGGGGTCGTGGCCGCGGCCGACGTCATCGACGGCTCGCTTGTGCGCGAGGGCGACACCCTCCTGGGCCTGCCATCCAGCGGCCTGCACACCAACGGCTACTCGCTCGCGCGCCGGGTCTTCGGCGAGGACGATTGGTCACGCACGGCGCCGGGGCTGGAGCGGACGATTGGCGAGGCGCTGCTCGAGCCGCATCGGTCCTACCTCGACGAGATCAGGATCCTGCGTCGCGCGCTGCGCGCAGCCGGCGGGGACACGCTGGCCTTCGCGCACATCACCGGCGGCGGCTGGGTCGACAACATCCCGCGGACGCTGCCGCCCGGCCTGGGGGTCTCGGTCGAGCTGGGGTCGTGGCAGGTCCCGCTCATCTTCAGCCTGATCCAGGAGCGCGGCGACATCGCCGACGACGAGATGGTGCGCGCCTTCAACCTGGGGATCGGCGTCACCTGCGTCGTTCACCCCGAGCATGAGCAGGTCGCCCGCGAGGCCTTGCCCGAGGCCAGCCGCGTCGGCACGGTGGTGAGCGCCGCACCGGGGTCTGCGCGCGTCACCTTCGCCTAGGCCGATGCCCAGGCCGATGCGGCTCGGCATCCTGGTCTCGGGGCGCGGCTCGAACCTCGAGGCGGTCCTGGACGCCATCGCCTCCGGGCGACTCCCGGCGGTGGAGGCGGCTCTGGTGATCGCCAACCGGCCGGGGATCCGGGCGCTCGAGGTGGCTGCCCGCAATGGCGTTCCATGGCGGCTGCTGGTGCGGAACGACTTTCCGAGTGGCGGCGCGCGTGACGAGGCGATCGGCCGGGCGCTGGCCGAGTCGGGCTGCGACGTGGCGCTGCTGGCCGGCTTCGACCAGGTCCTGCGTGCCTCGTACTTCGCCGCGTTTGCAGGTCGCACCATCAACATCCACCCGTCGCTTCTTCCCCGACATGGCGGCCACGGCATGGTCGGGCTCGCTGTGCACGTCGCGGTCCTGGCCGCCGGCGAGACGGAGACCGGAGTCACGATCCATGACGTGACGCCGGTCCTCGACGCGGGGCCGGCGATCCTCCAGGTCCGGCTGCCGGTCGTGCCGGGAGAGTCGCCGACGGATCTCGCCGAGCGTGTGCTCGAGGTTGAGCACCGGGCGCTGGTGGAGGTGCTCGCGCAGCTATCTGGTAGCATGACCGCCGCGTCGCCAGCGCCGATCCGCGCGCGGCGGTAACCGGAGAGGTTCCTTCCCATGCCTGACGGCCTGCCGGATCCGGGGAAGATCTGGAACGACTTCATCACCAAC
>JBKKBV010000168.1:0-5937 GCA_046713375.1 Candidatus Limnocylindria bacterium | reverse complement strand
CCGCGCACACGACGGCAGGCGCGATCGTGCGCGAGTTCGCCGACCTTGCCGCCGAGGTCGACGAGGCACGCCAGGACCTGTTTCCCCTCCCGGAGTCAGGGGCGCCTGCAGGAGCGGCCGCGCGCCTGCTCTCACGCCTGCAGCTGACTCCCGAGCTCTACCGGTTCATCCGCGTCAGCGGTTTATGGCTCCTCGACAGCAGCCGGGAGCTTCTCGAGCAGGCCGGTGAGCCACGGACAACGGCGGGCGGTGCTCAACTTTCAGCAGAGGACATCGGCGGTTCGACTGACCATCCCTTCGACATCATCGCCGGCGTGAGCTCGTCCGACGGTGCCATTCCTTTCGGCGTCGTAATCGTTCGCGTCGGACGTTCGTCCGGCGGCACGGGGCTGATCGTGGCCGTCCACACCACGGCGATCAACTCCGCTCGGCCCTTCCTGCCCGCCGCCATCGGATATCCGCCTAACCAGGCGGCGGGGGCGCCGACACAGGCCGGTGTCGAGGCGGAGTACCACCTGGAGATCGTCGGCCCGGACGGGACCGTTCTCCTTGGCGTTGGAGCCAACGAGAACCCGGGCGAGGCGAGCCCGCATTACTCGGCCATCCGCAACCTTGCCGCAACTCGAGCGGCCGCAACGCTTCGTCACGATCCTGAGAACGCCGACCCTCACGTCATGGCAGTCGTTCCTCTTGGCCTCAGCCCGTTCTATCTGGTCCTCGAACAGTCGGTGGACGTCGCGCTGGCGCTCCCGCTCCAGCTTCGTGACCGGCTCTTCCTTTGGATCGGGATGGGGTTCGTGGTTACGCTCGGCGTCGCCTGGATCACGACGCGCCGCGTCGTCGCCCCGACCGAGATGCTCACCCGGGCAGCCGAGCGGATGGCTGGAGGGGATCTCGCCAGCCCCATCCAGGTGAACGCACAGGACGAGGTGGCCCAGCTCGCCGACAGCCTTGAAGCGATGCGTCTTCGACTCCAGGCCGCTCTTGCCGCCAGCGAGCAGGCGAACGCGGAGTTGGAGGTGCGAGTGGCCGACCGGACCGCTCGCCTGGGGCACGTTCTCCGCACCACGATCTCGGCCCAGGAGGAAGAGCGGCATCGCCTGGCCCGTGAGCTCCACGACGAGACGGCGCAGGCCCTCGCGGCGCTTGCCATCGCGCTCGATAGGGCACGCGACGGCCTAGCCATAGATGGCTCCAGCCCCGAGCCCCGCGAGCGGATCGCGGAAGCGCGCGCCATCGCCGCGCGTCTCCTCGAAGAGACGCGCCGGCTGATTCTCGGGCTGCGGCCCTCGATCCTTGACGACCTCGGCCTCGTGCCCGCTATTCGTTGGCTGTGTGAGACGGGCCTTGGCGATCACGCAATCGAGACTACGATCGAGGCTGATGACACCGGTGGCCGCCTTCTGAACCACGTGGAGGTCGCGCTCTTCCGGATCGCGCAGGAGGCGATCGGCAATGTCTCCCGCCACGCCGCGGCGAGCCATGTGCGGATCTCGCTCGAGGTCGCCGAGAGGGTAGCCCGGCTCAAAGTCGCAGACGACGGTCACGGCTTCGATCCGACCCGAGTGTTCGGGCCGGGAGGCATCGCGCACAGCGTGGGACTCCTCGGGATGCAGGAGCGCGTCCGTCTCCTCGAAGGGAAGATGGAGGTCCATTCCAAGGAGGGACACGGGACTGAGATCGTTGTCGACCTCCCGCTGGTGCCGGAGTCGTCCTGAGTGACGATTCGCGTACTGGTTGTCGACGATCACACCCTAGTCCGTGAGGGCATCGTCGGCCTGCTTGACAGCCAAGCCGACATCGAGGTTGTTGGGCAGGCTGGGACTGCGCGTGAGGCGATTGATGCGATACCGACCGCACGACCGGACGTCGTGCTGATGGACATCACCCTGCCGGGTGCCAGCGGGCTGGTTGCGACCCAAGAGATCCGGGAGCGTTTCCCCCCGATCAAGGTCGTCATCCTCACGGTCCACGACCGGGAGGACTACCTGTTCCAGGCGCTGCGGGCCGGCGCCGCGGGGTACGTTCTCATGGGAGCCGAGGTCCAGGAGCTGCTCTCGGCCGTGCGCACGGCCCACCGTGGCGATGTCTACCTGTTTCCGGCTGCCACCAAGAGGCTGGTGGCGGACTACCTGCACCGGGAGCGCAGCGACGAAGAGCGGGCGACCTACGATGGGCTGAGCGACCGCGAGCAGGAGGTCCTGGCCCTCATCGCGCAGGGCATGACGAGCGCCCAGATCGCCGCGACACTCTACCTGAGCCCGCATACGGTGCAGTCGCACCGGGACCACATCATGGCCAAGCTCGGCCTCCACTCGAAGGCGGCCCTCATCAAGTACGCCATCTCGCGGGGTCTCATCGACCTGTAGCGCCATCCCTCGTTGTGCCCATCACCAGTGGGTCCTTTTGCCCACAGACAACCCCGCGGCGACGCGATACCAGGCCTCGGTCGGGCGTCCGATGCTGACCTTGTCCAGCCAATTCGCGATGAGGCAGCACCATGAACAGTACCACCAGCCGCGCCGCAGCCATCACGGTCCTCGCACTGCTCCTTGGCGCGTGCCAGGGCGAAGGCTCCAGCCCGGGAACGTCACCATCCGTTGGAACGTCACCATCCGTTGCGCCCAGCGCGCCCACGGCACCGGAGACGTACGTTGCGAACGCGGCCGATTTCGTCGACGCGGCCGATCCTGAAGGTTGGGAGACGGTCACCATCGAGCTGACCGAGTTCGCCTTCACGCCGAAGGACCTCACCCTCGAGGCGGGCAAACCGTATGTCCTTGAGGTGGTCAACTCGGGAACGGTGAAGCATGAGTTCACGGCGGAAGACTTCTTCCGGACAGTCGCCACGCGCAAAGCCGAGACGGCCGAGAGCGAGGTCAAGGTCCCATTCTTCACCGAGATCGAGGTCTTCGCGGGTAAGACCGTCGAGATCTTCCTCATCCCTCTGATCCCCGGCACCTATGACCTCGTCTGCGAGATCGAGGGCCACTTCGAGGCAGGGATGTTCGGCACGATCACCGTTGTCGCCGGGAGCTGATCGACCGCCCTCTCCATCGGATGCCCGCCGCTCGACCCGAGCGGCGGGCATCGTCGTTTCGCCGTGGTCAGCCAGCGTGTGAGCGCCCCGAATCGACGAGCCTCGGATCCTGTTCGAACTGGCCCGCCAAGCCCTGCAGCACGGCGATCCGCTCGGCGATGGGCGGGTGGGTGTCCCACATGCTCTTGGATCGGGTCTCGAAGCTCTTGATCGGGTTCACGATGTAGAGGTGCTGGGTCGCGCGGTTGGCGACCTCGAGCACCTCGGGGTCGTCGGCGATCGTTCGGAGAGCCCGCGCCAGGCCGATCGGGTTGCGGGTCAGCTCGACCGCCGAGACATCGGCCAGGGACTCGCGCTGACGGCTGACCGCCAGCTGCACCATGCGGCCGATGAGCGGCGCCACGATCGCCAGCACCAAGGCGACGATGAAGAGGATCGCGGCCAGCCCTCCCCCGCCCCGATCTCGGTCGCCGCCGTCGCGGCGCCCGCCGCCCCAGAAGGTGAAGCGCAGGAACCAGTCCGCAAGGAGGGCAATGCTGCCGACCAGCACGCCGACCAGCAACGCGAACCGGATGTCGAAGTTGCCCACATGGCTGAGCTCATGGGCGATCACGCCCTGGAGCTGCTCGCGATCCATCTTCTCGAGCAGACCGGTGGTGACCGCCACTGATGCGTGCTTCGGATCACGCCCCGTGGCGAAGGCGTTCGGGGCGGAGTCGTTGATGACGTACACCTTCGGCATCGGCAGCCCGCTGGCAATGCCCATCTCGGTGACCACGTTGAGCAGCTGCCGGAATTGGTCGGGTGGGTCCTGCTGCGGCACCTCCTTGGCGCCGCTGGACAGGAGGACAAGCTGATCACCGGCGAAGTAGCTGCCAACGCTCATGACCGATGCAACCACCAGGGCGATCACCACGCCACCCCAGCCGAAGCCGCTCGCATACCCGATGGCGGCGCCGAGCGCTGCCAGGACGGTCGCGACCACGAACACCAGGATCCACGAGTTGCGCCGATTGCGAGCGATCTCGCGGAAGAAGGTGCTCGGCGCCGGGCTCGCGGTCATGGCCGCTGTCCCGGTGGAAGGGAAATCGGTCCTAGGCCTGCGCCTGCGGCGGTTCTGCCGGTGGCGCGGACTGCGGCGGTTCGTCGCGCAGGTTCACCGTCGGGACCACCGCATCGGCCTCCTCGATCTGGAAGTAGTCGCGCTCCTTGAATCCGAACATCCCGGCGATGAACACGCTCGGGACCGTCTGGATCGAGGTGTTGAAGTCCCGCACGGTGCTGTTGTAATGCTGCCGCGCGAAGCCGATCTGGTTCTCCGTGGTGGTCAGCTCCTCCTGGAGCTGGAGGACGTTCTGATTGGCCTTCAGGTCGGGGTAGTTCTCGACCAGGGCGAATAGCTGGCGCAGGGCGCCGGTCAGGAAGTTCTCGGCCTGAGCGGACTGGGCTGCCCCGGCGGCCCCGGCCTGCGAGGCGCTAACCGCGGCCCCGCGAGCCTCGATGACCCTGGTCAGGGTCTCCTGCTCAAAGTCCATGTAGCCCTTCACGGCGTTGACGAGGTTTGGGATCAGGTCGTGCCGCCGCTTCAGCTGGACGCTGATCTGGTTCCACGCCTCGTCGACGACGTTGCGGCGCTGGATCAGCCCGTTGTAGATGAAGACGACGAATGCGGCGAGGACGACCAGGACGATCAGGACGATCCAGATGGGGTCCATGTCAGGTCATTCTCCAGATGTGATGGTGGTGTCGGTCATCGTAGCAGCCGTCCCGATGAGCGGAGTCGTATCCTCTCGCCGATTCCGTGTTGTCTCCGACCGTCATCGCCATGACAGGCGATCAGTTCACCGACTTCGCGCCCTATGTCGCCTCCGTCAACGAGGCTGGCATCGTCGCGTTTCAAGCGACCTTGCACGACGGGTCGATGGGGGTCTTCGTTGGGAGTGGCGACGCCGACGCGGAGGCCGCGGGGCCAATGCCGCTGGGTGCCGTCTCCAGCCACCCTGACCTTAACGATGCCGGCGACACAGCCTTCTACGGTGTCGACGCGGACGGCGCCAATGGCGTTTTTCTGCTCCGCGCGAAAACGCTGTATGCCATCGCCGAAACCGATGGCGAGTTCGCGACGATCGGTCCGCTGGGCCCGACGATCAACGAAGCCGGCCATGTAGCCTTCCGCGCCGGCCGCGTCGGAGGGGTCAGCGGCATCTATACGGCGGACACCGCTGCAGTCACGACGGTCGCCGACACGCGCGGACGGTGGAGCCTATTCCACGGGCTCCCCGTGATCGGGAGCGATGGCTCGGTGGTGTTCCGTGCCGACCGCAAGGATGGCGTCGAGGGCATCTACGCCGTTCGCGGCGCATCCACCCACGCAGTGGTGGAGACCGGCGCATTGTTCAAGACGCTCGCGCACGTTCCCTCTGCCGCGCATGACGGGATCGTGGCATTCGCCGCGACTCTGCAGGCTGGCAGCGAGGGAATCTTCTCCGTCACCGCGGGCCGGATCACCCAAGTCCTTGGGTCCGATGGCGCCTTCGAGAGCTGTCGCGGCGCCCTGGTCGCCGACGGTGGGGCCATGGTCGCGATCGCCACGCCACGCGGCGGCGGCCTGGGCCTCTTCGCCGGGCCCGATCCAGAGGAGGACCGGATCATCTCCATCGGCGACGAGCTGCTCGGTTCAGAGGTCGCCGAGCTGGCCGCCAATCCCGTGTCGCTGAATAGCAAGGGCCAGGTGGCGATCCGCGCGCGGCTGGCAGATGGTAGGCAGCTCATCCTGCGAGCGGATCCGGTCGTCGATCGGACGGACCGCTGGATGGTGGGCGGTGAGGGCTCAGTCCACCCGTGGCCGATCCGAATCGTGGAGCTGCCATGGCCCTCAATGGGCAACGCTCACGCGC
>JBKKBV010000167.1:0-1978 GCA_046713375.1 Candidatus Limnocylindria bacterium | reverse complement strand
ACGTCGATGGGCGGGTCCTGGCCGATGAGATGGGGCGGCTGGTGCACGGCTTCTACGCGGCGGGGGAGTGTGCCTGTGTGAGCGTGCACGGCGCGAATCGGCTGGGGACCAACTCGCTGCTCGATATTCTCGTCTTCGGGCGCCGGGCGGGGATCGCAATGGCCGACGAGGTGCGCCGCGCTCCGCTGCCGGAGGCTGACGCGGCCGCCGAGGCATCGGTCTCGGCCGAGCTCGACGAGCTCCTGGCGCGCACCGACGGCGAGCGCCCGGCCGTCATCCGCGAGGAGCTGCAGGAGACGATGTTCACAAAGTGCGGAGTGTACCGATCGGCCACGCTGCTGATGCAGGCGTGGGGTGAGGTCGATGACCTGCGCGCCCGCGCGCGGCAGCTGGTGGTCCAGGACAAGGGGAAGCGCTACAACACCGACCTCGGCGAGGCGCTGGAGCTGGGCTTCCTGCTCGATTGCGCGGAGGCGACGGTCGCGTCGGCCGTGGCCCGCACGGAGAGTCGAGGCGCGCACGCGCGCGAGGACTACCCGAATCGTGACGACACCAACTGGCTGAAGCACACCTTCGCCTTTCGATGGTCCGACGGAGCCCCTCCGCGACTCGCCTATCGGCCGGCCACCATCACCCGCTTCCAACCGAAGCCGCGTACCTACTGACCGATGGAAGTCCAGCTGCGGATCCTTCGCTTCGATCCCGAACGGGATGAGCTCCCGCATTGGGAGGAGTACGCCGTCGCCGCCGAGCCCACGGACCGGGTGCTCGACCTGCTGCACCAGGTGAAGTGGTACCAGGACGGCACGCTCACCTTCCGCCGCTCGTGCGCGCACGGGGTGTGTGGATCCGACGCGATGCTGATCAACGGTCGCAATCGGCTCGCCTGCGAATACCTCGTCAAGGACGCCGGGCGGCAGGTCAGCGTCGAGCCGGTGCCCGGTTCAAAGGTGATCAAGGACCTGTTGATCGACCTCGACGGGTTCTGGCAGAAATACCGCTCGGTGATGCCGTACCTCGTCAACGACGAGGTGCCGGAGGACGGCCGGGAGCGGCGACAGTCGCCTGACGAGCGCGAGCGGTTCGAGGACACCAGCAAGTGCATCCTGTGCGGCGCCTGCACCACCGCCTGCCCCTCGTTCTGGGCCAACCCCGACTACGTCGGGCCGGCCGCGATCGTCAACGCCCATCGGTTCATCTTCGACAGTCGCGACCACGCGACCGAGGAGCGGCTCGAGATCATGGCCGACGCGGATGGCGTCTGGCGCTGTCGGACCATCTTCAACTGCGTCGAGGCCTGCCCGCGTGGCATCAACATCACACGCGCGATCATGGAGGTCACCCGCCAGATCGAATCGCGGCGTCCGTGAGTGACAAGGCCTCACCTCGACGGGTCTTGATCTACACCGATGGCGCCGCCCGCGGCAACCCCGGTCCAGCCGGACTGGGTGCCATCCTGCGCGACGCGAAGACCGGCACGGTCCTCGCCGAGCTGGCGCGCTTCCTGGGTGTGCGTACCAACAACTACGCCGAATGGACGGCGGTCGAGGACGCGCTGACCGAGGCGCTCCGGTTGGGGGCCAGCCACGTAGACCTGCGGATGGACTCGGAGCTGGTGGCGCGCCAGATCAGCGGCCGCTATCGGGTCAAGCATCGTGATCTCAAGCCCATCCATGGTCGCGTGATGGCGATGCTCGCCCAGCTCGGGAGCTACACGGTGGGACACGTCCCGCGTGAGCTTAACAAGGATGCCGATCGGCTCTCCAACGTCGCCATCGACGAACGGCGATAGAATGCTCGTCCCTGGAGGCGGCTGGACGGCCGCGGACGCGATCGTCGAAAGGCGGCGTCCGAGGAAAGTCCGAGCTCCATAGAGCAGGTTCGCGGGTAACGCCCGTCCGCCGTGAGGCGAGGACCAGCGCCACAGTGACGATGCCCGCGCAAGCGGGAGTGAAACGCGGCAAGCTCGAGCCGGAGC
>JBKKBV010000166.1:0-5732 GCA_046713375.1 Candidatus Limnocylindria bacterium | reverse complement strand
AGAGCGTAACTGTTAGTGCCAGTTACTGGCTTGCCCGCGGTTTTACGAGGCCATGCGGGCGACCTCGACCTGCAGTTCCCGGTCCCTGAGCCCTGTCGAAACCTGACATCCCCACGGACCGATCGAGGATGCATGTTAGCACGGGCCTGCCACGAGCCCGATCGGGGCTACATGCGCACGCGCTCCTTGGTCGATCGCTCGAGCTCGCGACGCGCATCCCGCTCGGCGATGGTGCGCCGCTTGTCATATGCCTTCTTGCCGCGCGCTACCCCGATCTCGAGCTTCGCCATTCCGTTCCGGATGTACAGCTTCAGCGGGACGAGGGTGAACCCCTTGGCCTGCGTCCGTCCCACCAGCTCGGCGATCTGGTCCCGGTGCAGAAGCAGCTTCCTGGTCCGGGTGGGCTCGTGGTTGTTGCGGTTGCCCTGCTCGTAGGGGGCGATGTGCGCCCCGATCAGCCACGCCTCGCCCTTCTCGATCCGGGCATAGGCCTCAGCGAGGTTGACGCGGCCGGCACGGATCGACTTGATCTCGGTTCCGGTCAGCGCGATGCCGGCCTCGAGCGTCTCCTCGACGGCGTACTCGTGGCGGGCGCGGCGGTTGACGGCAACGGTCTTATCGGGCATCGGGGCCTGCGTGAGGTCCAGAAAGGAAAGAGCCGACCGTATCGGCCGGCTCTCTCGTCGCTACCACGCGAAGGGGTGCTAGCGCACCGCCTCGGTGGTGGCGTGACAGGAACTACTCACTGCACACCACCTCCTTTCGTTGGGCGGGATGCTAGCAGCCGCCCGACGACCATGCAATGCCCGCTACGCAGCGGCCTCCACCAAGGGGATCGAGGCGGCGGGCGGCGACAGCTCGGTGATGGCTCGGTCGAGAATCGGGTCCTCGTCAGGTGGGGTTCCGTCGGGAACCTCGACAGTGATGTCCGGCTGTACGCCGTTGGGCGCGACGGAGGCGTGGTTCGGAGTGAACCAGCGCGAGATGGTGATCCGAACGCCGCTGTGGTCGACCAGCTCGGTCCAGACCTGGACCGTGTTCTTGCCGTAGGTTGGCTGGCCGATGATCACCCCACGGCCGGACTCCTTGAGGACCGCCGCCACGATCTCGGAGGCCGATGCGCTTCCGCCGTTGACCAGGACCGCCAACGGCAGGCTCGTGTCGGTTGCGAGCCCATCGCCGGTCGCCTCCCAGCGTTTCTCCTCGCCACCGGACGACTCCTGGCTGAAGATCAGGCCGGAGCCGATGAACTCCGACGCGACCTTCTGGGCCGCGTCGATGTAGCCACCCGGGTTGTCCCGGAGGTCGAAGATGATCGAGGTGGCGCCTTCGTCGAGGAGTGAAGCAATCGCCTTGTGGAACTCATCCGGACTCCGCTGGCTGAAGCCGTGCAGCGCGACGTAGCCGATCTTGCCGGCCAGCATCCTGCTGCTGACCTCGCGCTGGACGATCTTGGCCCGGGTGATGGTGAGGTCAAAGGTCCGCTCCCCCCGCCGCAAGGTCAGGGAGACCTTGGTTCCCGGCTCGCCGCGGACCTTGCCGACCTGATCCTGCAGGGTGGATCCGTTGACGCTCTCGCCGTCGACGGCCAGCACGATGTCGCCCGAGCGTACCCCAGCCGCTTCGGCCGGTGAGTCGGCCAGCGGCGCCACGACCACCAGGGCGCAGGTCTCGGACAGCTGCGCGCAGGCCGCCAGGTCATCGGGATTGTCGAGGTTCTTGACCGACATCTCGGCGCCGATCCCGGTGAACTCGCCCGAGAGCGAGCCAAGCGCGTTCTGGTACTCCTCCGGCGACATGTAGCCGCTGAAGGGATCCTTGACGCCGTATTCGAAGAGCCCCCGAATGGCGCCCTCGGCCAGCTGAGTGTCGTCCAGCTTGTCGACGTACTGCGTCTTCAGCTTGTCGTATGCCTCGCACAGGGCAGCGAATGCCTCGGTCGGAGCGGCGCACGTCCCGTCCCGGCTGGCCCCGCCGGCGGCGAGGTAGCCGCCCGCAAAGAGGAGCGAGCCGATCACGCTCGCGAGGAGAAGCGAGACAACCCACGTGACTGGAGACACACGTCGGACCGACGGACGCTCGGGCGGCGTGGTCGGCAGGGGGGCGGGGATCTGCTCGCTCATCGGCGGCGGAGTGTAGCACCGGGCTGGCGGACGCCCGGTTACGCCTCCATTACGTTTCGCTTATCGCAGGAGCGCTTCAGCTCGACGAGGAGAGGTTGGCGCGGACGCTGATCCAGCTGCCCACCGCGCCGACCCCCAGGCCCACTCCCAGGATGACCGCCGAGAGGACGGCCAGGAAGTCCGTGCTGACCGCTGTCGGCATCTGGAAGACACGGACCATGATCGGCTTGATCGGCTCCCATGCAACCGCCACCAGGATGATGGTGACGACCGCGCCGATGACCCCGCACAGGATCCCCTCCAGGATGAATGGCCAACGGATGAACGAGTCGCTGGCCCCCACCAGCCGCATGATCTCGATCTCGCCACTGCGGCTGTAGACGGCGATCCGGATCATGTTCACGATCATGAACAGGACCGTCAGGCCGACCAGCGCGAGCGCGATGAACCCCACCGTGCGGACGTAGCCGATGATCGACAGCAGTTTCGCGTAGTCGACCTGGCGCGTCGTGATGCGCTCTACCTCCGCTCGTTCACCAAGCGCGTTCTGGACGGACTCCGCGAAGTTCGGGTCGGTCAGCGAGATCTCGACGCTGGCATACAGACTGATCGGGGCGCCACCCAGGTCGAGCTCCTGACCCTGTTCGCGGTAGAACTCCTTGAGCCGATCGAGCGCCTCCTCCGGAGGGATGTATTCGGCTTCGCTCACCCCGGGCAGTGCGCGGATGTCGGCGAGCAGGTTGTCGAGCTGCCCCTGCGGCAGATCGTCCTGCAGGCGGGCCGTGACGCCGACCTTGCTCTCGATGTACTGCAGGCCGCTGTCGAGGCCGGCCAGCACGATCAGCAGCCCTGACAGGAGCACCAGCATCAGGACCACGGTCGAGGTCGCGGCCAGGCTCATCATCGCGTTGCGCCAGAAGCCCTGCCAGGCGCGGACCAGGGAGAAGGCGATGAAGCGCACGAGCGGCATCGGTCAGTACTCGCGCTCGTACGCCGCGCCGGACTCGTCGCGGACCAGGGTGCCGTGCTCCAGCGCCAGGACGCGACGGCGCATGGCGTTCACGATCTCCTGGTTGTGGGTCGCCATCAGCACCGTGGTGCCCATGGCGTTGATCTGGATCAGGAGCTGGATCAGGTCCCAGCTGGTGACCGGATCGAGGTTGCCGGTCGGCTCGTCGGCGATCAGCATCGCCGGATCGTGGACCAGCGCCCGCGCGATGGCAGTCCGCTGCTGCTCGCCGCCCGAGAGCTGGGCCGGCAGGTGCTCGTCATGCTCGTGCAGGCCGACCAGGTTCAGGAGCCGCGGCACCCGCTTGCGGATCTCGGCGCTGGTCGCGCCGGTCACCTCCAGGGCAAACGCGACGTTCTCGTAGACCGTCTTGGCAGGCAGCAGCCGGAAGTCCTGGAAGACGATCCCGATCCGGCGCCGGAGCGAGGGGACCTGGCTGCGGCGCATGGTCGACAGGTCGCGGCCGGCCACCACCACGCGCCCGGCGGTGGGTAGCTGCTCGCGGATGAGGAGGCGGATGAAGGTGCTCTTGCCGGCTCCCGATGGGCCGACAAGGAAGACGAAATCGCCCTCGGGGATGCTCACGTTCACGTCGACGAGCGCGACCTTGCCGTTGGGATAGGTCATGCCGACATCCACCATGCTGATCACCGGCTCGACCGCCGCCGGGACCGCGACATAGGGAAGCCGCAGCGCGTCGGTCATGTGGCCGCCGCCGCACCGATCCGCGAGCGCAGGTAGCCCTCGATGAAGGCGTCCAGGTCGCCGTCCAGGACGGCGCTCGGGTCCGAGGTCTCGACGCCGGTGCGCAGGTCCTTGACCATGGTGTACGGCTGCAGCACGTAGCTGCGGATCTGGTTCCCCCAGCCGGCCTCGACGTGCTCCCCTCGCAGCCGCGCCATCTCCGCCTCGCGCTCCTCCTCGGCGCGCTCGACCAGCTTGGCGCGCAGCACGGTCATGGCCCGCTCCCGGTTCTGGATCTGGCTGCGCTCGTTCTGGCAGGTGACCACGATCCCGGTCGGCAGGTGGGTGATGCGCACCGCCGAGTCGGTCTTGTTGACGTGCTGGCCGCCCGCGCCGGAGGCCCGATAGGTGTCGACCTTCAGGTCGCGCTCGTCGATCTCGATCGCCGCATCCTCCGGCACCTCGGGCATCACCTCCACCAGCGCGAAGCTGGTGTGGCGGCGGTTCTGTGAGTCGAACGGGCTGATGCGCACGAGCCGATGCACACCGCGCTCGCTTCGCAGGCGACCGTAGGCCCATCGACCGTCGATCGCGACGGTGACGCTCTTCAGGCCCGCCTCCTCACCCTCGGTCTGGTCGAGGATCTCGGTCCGATACTTGTTGCGCTCCGCCCAACGCAGGTACATGCGCAGCAGCATCTCGGCCCAGTCCTGGCTCTCCGTTCCGCCCGCGCCGGCATGCACCGATACGATCGCGGGCCGCTCGTCATACGGCTCGGAGAGGAGGAGCCGCGCCTCCATCCGATTCCAGTCCGCGCTGAGGCCGGCGAGTTCGCGCTCCAGGTCGGATGCCAGCTCGGCGCCCCCATCGGGCTCCGCGGCAGCCAGCTCCGCCATCTCGGCCAGCGCGCTGGCCCGCGCGCCGAGCTCCTGCCAGGCGTGGATCTCTTCGCGCAGTTCATCGGCCCGACGCAGCACCTCCTGCGCTGCTGCGGGATCGTCCCAGAAGCCGGGTTCGGAGGATTGCGAGGTCAGCTCTGCGAGCTCGAGTTCCTTGGCGGGCAGGTCAAAGGCGCACCGCCGTGTCGGCCACGAGGCGCGCCAGCCGGAGCGCCTCGTCCTTAATTGCGTCCAAGTGCCGACACCATGGGAAGCTCCATCTCCGTCAGCCGCACGCTCTTACTGCGGACCCTGGCCGGGTTGACGCAGGGACAGTAGTCCTTCCGTGGGCAGGAGCCACAGTTGCCGTCGCAGTCGAGCGTCATGGCGTAGCTGCAGCGCATGCAGTCGCGCTCGCAGACGATGAGGTCTTCGTAGGGGAGGGAAGGGTCTCGGAAGCGGGTGACCAGCGGCAGCTCGGTCGTCTGAGGGGTGGAGGTGGAGGTCTCGGAGCCTCGACGAGTGGTGGTCAGCTGCTTCACGTAGCCTCCTCTTGCGAGAAATCGCGAGGTCATTAGGCCTCGCGATCCTGAGCACGTATCGTACCCGGTCCGAGCGCGTTCGCCAACCCCCTAGTCCGGCCTCCTCAGGCTCCGTGGCAGCGCTTGTACTTCTTCCCGGATCCGCACCAGCACGGATCGTTGCGACCGAGCTTCGGGCCAGCCTTGGCCGTCTGCGCGCGCGCGCCGGAGCCGCTCCCGCCCGCGATCGCTGCTGTCGCGGCGGACGCAGCCACCGCCGTGCCGGTCACATCCGGCCGGCTCTCCATCATCGGTCTCGGCTGATGCTGGTGGGGAGCCTCACGCGTGAGCGTCACGCGGAAGATGGTGTGCGTGATGTCATGGCGGATCGTCGACTTCAGCTCGTCGAACATGCGATACGCCTCGACCTTGAACTCGTTGAGCGGATCGCGCTGGCTGTAAGCCCGCAGCCCGATTCCGCGCCGCATGTCGTCGACTGCGGTCAGGTGCTCCACCC
>JBKKBV010000165.1:0-7476 GCA_046713375.1 Candidatus Limnocylindria bacterium | reverse complement strand
GAGCGTCTGGCGGTTATTCGCGGGTTACCTTGCGCTTCTTGGCTTCCTTGCGCTTCCGCTTCACGCTGGGCTTCTCGTAGTGCTCGCGGCGTCGCGCCTCGGCCAGGATCCCCGATTGCTGGATCTTCTTGTTGAAGCGGCGCAATGCGCTCTCGAACGACTCGTTCTCGCCCACGCGGACCTCTGCCAAACGTCTCGCCTCCTCTCAGCTCATGAACTTGCGCTTCGGACCGATGAGCGTCCTGCGACGCCTGCGTGACCCCCGCGCGAAAGCCTGCGGAGTCTATCAGCGAGCGTGGAGAGGGTCAATCAATCGAACCTAGGCGCGGGCTCCTTGCTCGACGCTGCGAATGAAGTCGATGATCCCGTTGAAGTAGGTGACCTGGTCGTCGTACATCGCCAGGTGACTGCCATCGGGGCAGAAAAGGTAGGTTCCGCGAGGGATCTTGCTCGCCATCATCTCCATGAAGCTGGGATCCATCGTGTCGTGGCGCGCCCCGATTACGAGCGTCGGAACCGAGATGTTCGGAAGATCGGCTGTGCGATCCCAGGTGACCAGGGTGCCGCTCGCCCCAAGCTCGCTCGGGCCCTGCATCGGCACGTAGATGGCCGGGTTGATGGCGGCGAAGCTGCGGTTTACGGGATCCGGCCACGCCTCGGCTGGCATGCGCAGGATGTGGTCCACGTAGTAGTGCGACATGAGCAGTTCCGTGTAGCGTGGATCGTCGAACGCATTCGCCGCCTCCAGGCGCTTGATCTCAGCGAGCGCGTCCTGGTCCATCGCCGGCATGAGCATGCGTTCGGCGTAGGCGTTGTATGCCGCGCCGCTGCTCATCATGTTGGAGATCACGAGCCCCTTGAGGTGCTCCTGGTCCGCGAGCGCGTACTCGATCGCCAGCACGCCACCCCAGGACTGTCCGAAGAGGTAGAGGTTGTCGCGGTTGAGCCCGAGTGCCTGGCGCACCTGCTCGACCTCGTCGACGAACCGCGGGATCGTCCAGAGGTCCGGGTCGTCCGGTTGGTCGCTGTAGGCGGAGCCGAGTTGGTCGTAGTAGTAGTACTCGATCCCGGCGGCGGGGAAGTACGAGTCGAAGGCCGCCAGGTACTCGTGCGTCGCCCCGGGTCCACCATGCAGGAGAAGGACCTTCACCCTTGGGTTGTTGCCGACCCGCCTGGTCCACACCCGGAAGTTGCCCTTTGGCGTGGTGATCGGGATCAGCTTCACGCCGCCTGAGAGGACGTCGTCCCTGCCAGAGTTATCGAAGTAGCTGTCCGGTCCCTGCATTTGGTCGATCAGGATTCGAAGCTCCAGCGAGTCGCTCCGAACGGTTCGGCTGTGGCCACCCCGTACGCCTTTTGTGGCGTCATGACATACAGGTCCCATGGCGGCGGTCCGGCGCTCGGGGCGCTGTACTCGGCGGTGAAGGCGCCGTCCTTGATGGAGGCCGGCCAGCCCCCTTCCCGGGCACGCTCGGCTACGCGTTCAAGCGTCGCCTCATCGGTCACCCTGGCCGCAACCCCTTCCACCACCAGGTCGAGGTCACCAAGCGCGACAGCGATCGCGCACCTTGGGTTCGTGGCCAGGTTCCGGCTCTTCCGCGTCCGCGCGCCGCTCGTGAAGTAGAACCGGTCATCGGCCCACCAGGCGCCAACACCGGTGGAGTGCGGCTGCCCATCGGGGCCGGTCGTGCTCAGCCACCAGGTCTGCGGGGCATCCTTCGTATCGCTCGCCCCCGCCGCCACGAGCTGGTCGGAAGCGCGGGACCACGGAATCGGGTCATGGCCATAGATGTCCAGGTTCTTCTGCTGCATTACTCCACCGTGACCGTCATGTTCATCGTCGGGTGCAGGGTGCACGTGACCTGGTATGTCCCCGGATCCGTGAACGTGTAGCTGTCCGATGCCCCGACCGCCAGCTGGAGGTCGAAGCGCGCATTCGGCGCCGCGACCCCGTTCGACCCCTCGGTGGCCGTGTGGGCGACGGTGTCGTTGTTCGTCCAGGTGACGCTGGTTCCCGCGGCGACCGTCAGGTCGGGGCCGAAGTCCAGGTTGGCGATCGTCGACGTTGTCGTCGCACCACTGGCATCCGCACTGGGCTCAGCCTGGACCGATGCGCTGGCGACCGCGCTCCCCGCGGCACTCGGAGCCGCGCTCGGCGCGAGGCTTCCTGAGGCAACCGCCGACGGACTGGGCTGCTCAGCCTCGTACTGGCCGCTCCAGGCCGCATAGGCGAGCGTCACCAACAGGACACCCACTACAGCCGAGCCGAACAGGACGATCCGCGCCATCAGTCGTTGTTCCTCGTCTTACCCGTGGTCACCGGCGGAGCCTACACCCCCGATTCCCTCGGCAGCAGCCGCGATCCGGCGCCTGCCGACCATCAGCGCCAGCACTGTCCCGGCGATCAGGTAGCCGCTCCCCTGCACGACGAGCAGCAGGACGACCGGGAGGAACTCACCAAGGATGCCGGCGGCTACCGAACCGACGAGTGCCCCAACGCCGGCCACGGCGCCGATCGCTCCCACGACGCGCCCGCGATGACTGTCCTCGGTCTCCGACTGCTGAAGCGTGGTGGTCGCTGCACCCATGCCCGCACCCGGGACGCCCACAATCACCAGCATCACCAGCGCCGGCCCGATGTACGGATAGACGACCGGGTAGGTGAAGAGCACGAGGTCGATGGCGCCGAACGCCAGAGCGCTCCCGATCAACAGCGGCAGAGGTCGCAACCGCAGGCCCAGGCGCGCGATCACCAGCGCGCCCGCCATCCCGCCGATTGCCTGCGTCGAGAGGATCCAGCCGAATCCCGTGGCGTCGGAGTGCAGCGCGTCCCTGGTCCACACCACGAACAGGGTGATGGTCAGGCCTTCCCCGATGGCCGTGATAGTGCCAAAGACGAGCAGGGCCCGTAGGACCGGTTGGTGCCACACCACGCGCAGCCCTTCGCGCCACTCATGCGCCAGCCGCCGCCAGGCGGAGAGCGCCGCGTGCTCGAGCGAATCGCTCGCGTGCTGCGTGATCGGCCGAGCGCGAATCAAGGCAAGCATGGCGGCCGACGCCACGAAGGATGCCGAGTCGATGATCGCCACCGCGTTCAACCCACCGATTGCCACGATTACGCCCCCCACCGCCGGCCCGATCAGCCGAGCCAGGTGCTGTCCCACCCCGGAGAGCGCGTTGGCGGTCAGCAGCTCGTCCTTGCCACCGGTGAGGAGCGACGGCATGAGGGCCACCTTGGCCGGCTGGAAGAGCTGCGAGACGCTGCTCTCCGCCACCAGCACGGCGTAAATGACCCATAGCCCGAGCTGGTCGATCAGCAGCAGGGGAAGGATGATCAGCGCCTGGATAAGGTTGACGGCGACCATCAGGCGCCGCCGATCCCATCGGTCCACATAGACCCCGGCCACCGACCCAAGCAGGATGTTCGGAACCCAGAATGCAAGCGACATGCCGGCCATGGCCAGCGTGGAGCCGGTCAGGCGATAGATCTCGTACGGCAGCCCGACGAAGAGGACGAAGTCGCCGAGCTGGGAGACGAAGCCGCCGAACCACAGCAGCCCGTAGTCCCGCTGGCGAAGGAGCCGGAGCACGCGCCGGGATCAGCCCGGCGGCCAGGTCAGCGGACGGCCGCCGAGCAGGTGGAAGTGCAGATGGAACACGCTCTGCCCGGATTCGGCACCCACGTTGGTCAGGATCCGGTACCCGCTCAGGCCCCCCTCCTGCGCCACCCGCCTCAGCGCGCTGAACAGCGCGGCCAGCAGGTCGCCATCGGCATCGGTCAGGTCTGCGGCTGACGCAAGGTGCCTGCGCGGGATCGCCAGCACGTGGGTCGGTGCCTTCGGGTTGATGTCGCGGAACACGATCACCGCCTCGTCCTCGAAGACACGGTCGGCAGCGATCTCGTCGGCAGCGATCCGGCAGAAGAGGCAGTCGGGTTGGTAGGTGGGGTCGCGATCGGCCATGCGCGGAGCCTAGGCGAAGTCGCCGGTCCGCGACAAGATTGCCGCCGCCACCGCGACGGCAACGGTCTCCGAGCGCAGGATGCGCGGCCCCAGCCCGGCGATCGCCAGCCCCGCTCGTTCCGCAGCCTCCACTTCTGCTGGGCTGAAGCCTCCCTCCGGACCGATGAAGACGCTCGGCGGCCGCTCCATCTCGGTCAGCCGCTTCCCCTCGTGTCGCTCGAACAGCAGGACCGATCCCGGCGCGGCGTTCCCCAGCGCTTCCGCAAACGGTGACGGCGCGTCGACTGGAGGCACGATCCCCCGCTCGGACTGCTCGGCTGCCTCGCGGGCAACCGCGCGGAGGCGCTCCAACCGTCGGAGGCTGAGCTCCCGCGCGACGCAGCGCTCGCTCACGAACAGCCCGAACCGCGCAATCCCGATCTCCGTCCCGTGCCGAAGGACCGGTTCGAGGTGGTCGCCCTTGAGGAGTGCCTGCCAGACGGTGAGCTTGTGCTTTGGCTCGCCGCCGGCCGAGCGTCGCTCGACGACCACGCAATCGCTGCCCTCGAGTCTGCATCGCACCTCGCCGCCGAGGCCGTCGAGCAGCGTTATGTCGTCGCCGTCCCGCAGTCGCAGGACACGCGATACCTGGTGGGCAATGGTCGAGGGGACCGAAAAGCGATCCCCCGGGATCGCCGACGGCTCGACGAAGAATCGGGACACAGGCTGATTCTCAGGCGCCCGGCGGAGGGTCGACCTCTCCAAACTCGGGCCGGCCGGTAGGCTGATAGACGTGGATGGCCGTTCCGGAGCCGGTCGTTTTTGAGTCGACGAGGCGAAGACCTGTCGCTACTCCCAGGTCGGGGAACAGACGCCGGCCCGCGCCCACGATGACCGGAAAGACGAGGAGGCGCCACTCGTCGACGAGGTCATTCTCGAGCAGGGTGCGGGCAAGCACACCGCTGCCGTGGACCTGGAGCTCCCGGCCCGGCATCGCCTTGAGGCTCGCCACCTCCGCGGCGATATCGCCCTTGATGATTTTCGAGTTCTGCCAGTCTGCCGAGCGGAGCCTCGTCGAGACGACGTACTTGGGGAGGCTGTTGAGCCGGCCCGCGACGGGATCCTCCGGGTCGGTTACCTTCGGCCAGTACCCGGCGAAGATCTCGTACGTTCGGCGCCCCAGCAGGAACGCGTCCGCCTTGTCGAAAGTCTCGGTGATGAACTGGCCGGTCGCGTCGTCGAAGTGCGGCACCAGCCACCCGCCGCGGTCGAACCCGTCACTGCGATCCTCGTCCGGGCCGCCCGGACCCTGCATGACGCCGTCGACCGACAGGAACGTCGTGATCGTGAGTTGCATTCGTTGTCCTCCATCCCAATGGCGTCGTGAGGGCAGTCCGCCTCGATACTGTCACTTCCCCCGATGTGGGGTGACAGGAATCGCCAATCGAAGCGTGACCCACTCACCGTCGTCCAGGCGATGCTCAAGGACAAAGCCGGCCGCGGCCATTGAAGCGAGGACCTCGTCGGCACGGGTGTCGATGATGCCACTCGCCAGCAGCGCACCGCCCGGGGCCGTGTGCGCCGCCAGCGGCTCGGCCAGATCGATCAGAACCGCCGCGACCAGGTTCGCGAGGACGAGCGGGCAGGGCTCGCCAGCGCGCAACCCCGGCAACGAACCAAGGTGCGTCACGACCCGTTCGGCCAGGCCATTGGCCTTGGCGTTGGCCATCGTCGCCTCGATGGCGAGTGGATCGGTGTCGTAGCAGACCGCCCGCTCGGCGCCGAGACGCAGGGCCGCCAGGGCCAGGATCCCCGAGCCGGAGCCGACATCGAGCACGACGGGAGGCATCGGAGAGATCTCCTGGAGGAGCGTGAGGCAGCCGCGCGTGGTCGGGTGCAGGCCCGTGCCGAAGGCCATGCCTGGGTCCAGGCGCAGGGCCACCTCAGCGGGCCTGATCGGCTCATCCAGCCAGGACGGCACGATCACCACCCGGCCGATGCGCTGGGGGGCGTAGCCGGCCTTCCAGGCATCGGTCCAGTCCGCGTCGTCGACCGAACGGACCCGCAGCCCGCCAACGGCGCGCAGCCCGAAGGCCTGGAGGTGCCACAGCGCGCGCTCGGTGGCCTCGACCGCAGTGGGAGCGGCTTCGTCCTCGGGGATGTGGGCGGTGATCTCGTACGGCGCGTTCGGGTCCTCTCGAGCGGACAGCTCGTCCGCCGGATCCCGGATCAGGCGCGTGGGCCGAACCGCGGATCCGTGCCCCACCCGACCCAGGATCTCGCTGACTGCCTCGATCGCCTCGTTGTCACAGGTGACCGTCAGCTCCAGCCAGCGCACGCAGGGCGGCCTAGTTGAACAGGTCGCGCAGCCGCCCGACGAGGCTTGGGCCGCCCTTGGGAAGAACCGGCGCCGAGCTGACGTCGCCGAGCTCCTTGAGCAGCTCACGCTCGCGCTTCGAGGGTTTGGGCGGGACGACCACGGTCACGATCACATGCAGGTCGCCACGACCCACGCCCCGCAGCCGGGGCACGCCGCGACCCCGCAGCCGCAGCTCCGTGCCGCTCTGCGTCCCGGCCGGGATCTCCATCGGCTCAGTGCCTTCGACCGTGGGTATCTCGACCGTCGCGCCCAGGGCCGCCTGCGGGAAGGTCACCGGTATCTCGTAGAAGAGCTCCGTGCCACGCCGCAGGAGCTGAGCGTGCTCGCGCACCGTGACCGCCACGTACAGGTCACCGGGAGGGCCGCCGCGAGGTCCGGCCTCACCCTGTCCCTCGATCGCGATTCGCTGACCGGACTCGATCCCCGCGGGAACGTCGACACTCAAGGTGCGCTGCTCGCGGACGCGCCCGTCACCACGGCAGTTCGCGCAGGGGCTGGACACGATGCGGCCCTCGCCCGCGCAGCGTGGGCAGGCGGTGATGTTCACCATCTGGCCCAGGATCGTCTGGCTGACCCGCCGCTTCTCGCCCGTGCCGTTGCACTCCGGGCACTTCTCCGGCTCGCTCCCCGGCTCGGCCCCGGACCCCTCGCAGATCGGGCAGCGGACGAGGGTCGGGAAGCTGATCTCGCGGACGACACCGGAGACCGCCTCCCCGAACTCGATCGTCAGGTCATATCGCAGGTCGGCACCGGCGACCACGCGTCGGCGTCCCCGGGTGCCAGCCGGCGAGCCGCCGAAGAACGCGTCGAAGATGTCGCCGAACGGGCCGAACCCACCTCCGAAGCCGCCCTCGAAACCGCCCGCGCCGACTCCATCCACGCCGCTGTGGCCGAACATGTCGTACGCGGTCCGACGCTGCCGGTCGGAGAGGACGCGGTATGCCTCGCTCAGCTCCTTGAAGCGCGCCTCCGCCCCTTCGCTCGCGTCGATGTCGGGATGGTTGCGTTGCGCGGCACGCCTGTATGACCGCTTGATCTCCTCGTCGGAGGCATCGCGCGGAACGCCCAGCACCTCGTAGTAGTCGCGCTTGACAGCCATGGCGCGCGGATTATAGCGATTGGCACTCTGAAGGTCGGAGTGCCAGCAGGTCGCGG
>JBKKBV010000164.1:0-11312 GCA_046713375.1 Candidatus Limnocylindria bacterium | reverse complement strand
GCAGGCTCTCGCCGCAGTCGCGGCACAGCACGAAGGTCGCGGCTCCACGGCGGTTCATCAGCAGGATCGCCTGCTGGCGGCCCTGCTGCAGTCCAGCGAGCGCGTCGGCCAGCGCTCGCGAGAAGATCGAGCGGTTCCCCTCTGCCAGCTCGGCGCGCAGGTCGACGATCTCGACCGTTGGCGTTCGCCCCACTCTCCGCTCGACCAGCCGGGCGCGCTCCACCAGGCCCCCGCGAATGCGCGCCACGGTGACCACGTCAGGGGTGGCCGTCCCCATCATCACACGGCCCCCGGTCAGGGCGGCGCGCCGGCGAGCGACCCAGCGGGCGTCGTAGCGCGGCGTGCGATCGGCCTTGTAGGCGCCGTCATGCGCCTCGTCGACGACGATTAGCCGCAAGTCGGAGACGGGCGCGAAGGCGGCCATGCGGGTCCCGACCACCACCCGTGCCTCCCCTCGCAATATTCGCCACCACGTGTCGTGACGCTCCCCCGCCGACATGCCGGAGTGCAGGACCGCCAGCTGGTCCCCGACGAGCGACGCAATGCGGTCCGCCAGCTGGGTCACCAGCGAGACCTCGGGCACCAGCACGACCGCCGTTCCCTCCTCGGCGGCCAGCATCGAGCCGAGTGCCGCCAGGTAGACATCGGTCTTTCCGGCCGCGGCGACCCCCTCCAGCAGCAGCTCGCCGCCCGCAGCGAGTCCCGACATGTGGGCGAGCGCTTCCTGCTGCTCGGCCGCCAGGGGATGATCGCGGGCCACCTCGGTCGGCCGATGCGCCCGCGGGTCACGCTCGACCGTCTGCCAGTCCATCGTGGCGACGCCCCGTGCCACCAGGCGTCGCCCAGCGGCCAGCACCGACGAAGCATCGGCGCCGATCTCCTCGGCCAGCTCCGGCACGCTCCGCACTCCGCCGCCAAGGGCATCCAGGATGGCTCGCTGCAGCGGTGCGCCGCGGATTGGCGCATCGGCCTCGGGCAGCCGGTGCAGCGTCCTGACGCGACGTGCCCGCAACTCCGGCGGTCGAAGCGACCAGCGCGCGGCCAGTGCTCCTGAACGGCGCAGCGCATCGGCAGCACTTCTCCAGCGCGTCCCGAGGAGGCGTTTCAAGGTGGCGTCGCGGGTCTCGTCGGAACCCGACAGCGCGGCAGCCAACGGGTCCGGCAGCAGGGTGGCATTCGGCGAGGTCCAGCGTCGTTCCAGTCGAGACTCGAGGCCGGGCGGGAGCATCGCCGCGATGGTGGCGCCGAGTGGCGCGCAGTAGTACACGGCGATCTCCTCGGCCAGGGCGAGCAGGTCGGGCGTCAGCATCGGCGCGGAGACGACCGCCTCGACCGCCTTCAGCTCGATGCCAGGCTCGGATTCCGGCGTTCCCGGAAGCAGGTAGCCGAGCGCAAGCCTGCGGCCGTACGGCACGAGCAGCAGGGAGCCTGGCGCGGCGGTTCCGAGCTCGGGGGGCAAGCGGTAGCTGAACGCGCGCTCCGGCCGGTCGGCGAGGGCCTCGACCGCGACGCGGACCGTCTCCACGGCGGCCATTCCGGCCACCCTGCTCAGACCTGGACGCGCCGCGGTGGGTCGCGCCTGGCTTCGGCCTGGATGATCTCCCAGATCTGCTCGACGGCGTCGTCCGGATGATCGGTCTGGTTCACGATCGCATAGTCGTAGTCACCGGCGGCCGCCATCTCCGCTTCGGCGTTGTGCCGTCGCAGTGCGCGGGCCTTGCCGTCCTCAGACCCGCGTCGCGCGAGCCGCTGGTCGAGATCCTCGATCGATGGCGGCATGATGAAGATGAGGAGCGCATCCGGCACCAGCTTGCGAACGGATCGCGCACCCTGCGGATCGATGGTCAGGATGGCGTCGCGTCCCGCCGCCAGGATGCCACGCACCTGGTCGACGGGCGTGCCGTACCACTGGTCGTGGACGATCGCATTCTCGAGCAGGCCGTCGCGGTCGCGAAGCTGCTGGAACTCCTGCGGGCTCAGGAAGTGGTAATGCACCTTGTCGATCTCGCCGTCGCGCCGATCCCGGGTCGTGGCTGTGACGATCGGGACGACCTGCGGATGGCGCCGCGACAGTTCCGCCACGATCGTGCTCTTGCCAACCCCCGACGGGCCGGAGACCACCACCAGCAGCGGGTTCGGAAAGGCGAGGCGCTTGGCCGGCACCGATGCAGGACGATCGCCGCTCAACCCGCCGTCTCCACGACCGATGCGCCGATCCCGGCCGGAAGGCGGTCGGTGACGATCCCGCTCGCCACCAGCGAGGCGGCAAGGTCCGCCGGCAGCTCGCTCCAGGCGGTGAGCCGCCGCCCGTCGATCGGGCGGTCGAGGGTCACCCGCGCGGCATGCAGGAACTGTCGCTCGAGGCCGCCCGGGCCGATCCCTCCGCCGTAGCGCATGTCGCCGGCGATCGGCAGCCCGAGGTAGGCGAGGTGCGCGCGCAGCTGATGGGTCCTGCCGGTGAGGGGGTGGAGCGCGAGCAGCGAATAGCCTTCAGCGCTGCCGAGCGCCTCGTACTCCGTCACCGCTTCGCGGCCGCCGGCAACCACCGCCATTCGTTGCCGGTCGCGCGGGTGGCGCCCGACCGGCGCCTCGATCCGGCCGCGCGGCGCGGGTGGTGCGCCACGCACCAGGGCCAGGTACTCCTTCTCGACGCTGCGCGCCCCGAACTGCTGCATCAGGCTGGCCTGTGCGGCGTCCGTCTTGGCGACCAGGATCAGCCCGGAGGTCTGCTTGTCGAGCCGGTGGACGATCCCCGGCCGCCCGACACCGGCGATCGATCCGAGCTGCTCGCCACGCTCCTCCGACCGCCCCACCAGCGCATGGACGAGGGTCCCGGTCGAGTGCCCATGGCTCGGATGTACGACCAGCCCGGCCGGCTTGTCGACGATCAGCATTGATGCGTCCTCGTAGGCGACCCGCAGCGGGATCGACTCGCCGAGAAGTGTTGGATCCGGTGGCGCCGACAGCTCGACGCGGATCAGCTCGCCACCACGCTGCCGGTCCGACGCTCGCGCGCGGGGGCCGTCGACCAGGGCACGTCCGTCCGAGATGAGCCGCTGGGCATGTGCCCGGCTGATCTCCGCCACGGCGCTCACCGCCAGGTCGAATCGCCCGCTCGTCGCTGCCCCCGTCACCAGGCGGTCACCGACCGTGGCCGCATCGTTCACGCGGTCGCCTCGCGTCGATCCGGGTTGGCCAGCAGGAGGTAGACGACCAGGGTGCCGATCCCCACCACGACCGACGAATCGGCGACGTTGAAGGTCGGCCAGCGCGTGTCCCCGATGCCGACCGAGAGCCAGTCGGTCACATAGCCCAGGCGGAGCCGGTCGATGAAGTTGCCGAGGGTCCCGCCCAGGACGATCCCGAGGACCACGTGGAGCCAGGTGCTTCGATCGCGCAGGCTGTGGTGAAAGTAGGCGACCATCCCGATCGAGAGAACGGAGACGATCAGGAAGAGGATTGTGCCGCCCTGGAAGAGGCTGAATGCGGCCCCGCGATTCTGTGCGTGCCAGATCTGCACCAGGTCACCCAGCACCCGAGCCCTCTCACCGACCGCCAGGTTCGCGACCACCAGCGCCTTCGTCAGCTGGTCGGCCGCCAGGATGGTCAGGGCGGTGAGCAGCAGCACGAAGGCCTTCGTGAATCCGCCGTTCGTCGTTCCGCTCCTCACCGGACCGATGGTACGCGATGCGCCGCGTCAGGCGCGGCGCAGGCTCAGGCGCAGCCCGCCCTCGGGCAGCGCCGCTTCCTCGACGGCAGCCGCGGGGCCGAGATCGGTCTCAGCGCCGAGCGCGAGCGTCACGGCCAGGATCTCGGCGGCCAGCCAGTCGCGATGCGGCGCCAGCTGTGCGATGAGGGCCGGCGTTCCGTCGATCGACGCTTCCACGCGATCGCTCACCTCCAGGCCCGCGGCCTTGCGCAGCCCCTGGAGCCGATGCGCCACCTCGCGCGCCAGTCCCTCGGCCAGCAGCTCGGGCGTCAGCTGCGTGTCGAGCGCCACCAGCAGGTCGCCCCCCTCGGCCACCTCGTGTCCGGGTCGCCCACGCGCTGTCAGCTCGAACTCGTCCGGTGCCAACAGAACGCCTCCCACCTCCGCTCCCCCATCCTCGATGAGCTTCCAGTCGCCGGACCTCGCGCCTGCCAGGATCCTTCCCGCGTCGGCGCCGTGGCGTGGCCCGATCACCGGCAGGAGGGGGTACAGCGCGCGCTCCACCAGCTCGGACGCGTCGCTGAGCACCTCCAGCGACTTGGCGTTGAGCTCGTCGAGGACCTCGGCCTGCAGCTCGGCGGCGGTAGCCGGGTCCGGGCTCAACCGCCCATTGGCCGATGCCGGCAGCTTGACCCGCACCCTCGCCAGCGGCTGGCGGGTCTTGAGCCCTGATGCCGCCCGGGCGGTGCGTCCCAGCGAGACGACCTCGCGCGCCAGGGCCACGGCTGCATCGATGTCGGGCTGCTCTCGGCCCGCGACGCGATCGGGGTAGTCGGTGAGGTGGACGCTGTCGGTCACGGACGGATCGACGGCGAGCACCAGGTTGCCCCACATGGCGTCGGCCAGGTGCGGCACGAACGGCGCCAGGAGACGGGCGACCGTGACCAGCACCTCGTGCAGCGTGGCGTACGCCGCCCGCTTGTCGTCGTCCAGCTCGCCCTTCCAGAAGCGCCGCCGATTGCGCCTGACGTACCAGTTGGAGAGGTCCTCGACGAAGCCCTCGATCGCTCGCGCGGCGCGAGCCGCGTCATAGGCGTCCAGAGCGCGTCGCACGTCGCCGACCGCGGCGTCGAGGCGCGACAGGACCCATCGGTCCAGCAGGGTGCGTGCCGCCGCACCGTCATCGGCTCGGCTCGGCGCCCAGCCGTCGAGGCGGGCATATGTGACCAGGAACCCGTACGTATTCCAGAGGGGCAGGAAGAAGCGGCGCATGACCTCGTGACCGGGGCCGTAGCCGAAGTTCAGGTTGACGGCCGGGTTGGTGGCCGAGTACATCCAGCGCATCACGTCGGCGCCGATCTGCTCCGCCGCCTCGTCGAACGGAATCGCGTTTCCCCGGCTCTTGTGCATCTCTTCGCCGCGTTCGTCGTGGACCGTGGCGTAACCGAAGATGGTCCGGGTCATCGGCGCATTGGCCAGCACGGTCGACATCGTCAGCAGGGCGTAGAACCAGTTGCGGAACTGTCCGGGAAAGGCCTCGACTAGGAAGTCTGCCGGGAACCACTGCGCCCAGTAGTCGCGATCCGTGCTCCAGCGCAGCGTGCTGAAGCCCACGATCCCGGCGTCGAGCCATGGGTTGCCGACGTCGCCGATCCGCCGCGAGCGACCCCCGCACGATGCGCAGGCGATCTCGACCTCGTCGATGAATGGCTTATGCGGCGAGTGACCCTCGAACGCGTCCCAGCCGGCCACCGCCCGCTCCTCGAGCTCGTCGCGCGACCCGATCACCTCCCAGACGGCGCAGTCGAGACATTCCCAGATCGGCAGCGCCAGCCCGTAGTAGCGCTTCTTGCTGATCATCCAATCGCTCATGTTTCGCAGCCAGTCCAGCTCGCGCTCCTCCAGGCCGATCCCTGGTGGGAGCCACGTGATCTCGCGCGTGACCGCGCTGATCGGCTCCCGCAGCGGGTCCATGGAGATGAACCATTCGTCGACCAGGCGAAAGACGAGCTGGGTTCCGCAGCGCCAGCAGACCGGGTAGTGGTGCAGATAGCGCTCGCGGCTCACCACAAGGCCCTTGCGCTCGAGGTCTGCGGCGACGTCGGTGGCGATATCCGCCGCGGGGACCTCGGTGGCGCCCGCGAAGCGACCCGTCTGCCAGCCGTAGCCGTCGCGGAAGATGCCGAACTGGTCGATCGGGTCGAGGACCGCCAGACCGTCGCGCTTGGCCAGGGCGAAGTCCTCCTGCCCGCAGCCAGGGGCGATGTGCACGATGCCGGTTCCCTCTTCATCCGACACCTCGTCCCACTCGATGACGCGGTGCTCGATGCCCGACTGGATCGGCAGCTCGTCGAATGGGCCGGAATACGCCAGCCCGATCAGCTCGCGACCTTTCGCCTGGCGGACGATGGTCGCGTCGGGCATCACCCGTGGCTGGGAGCCGTGCGAGATCCACGAACGCCGTCCGTCGCTGCCCAACACCAGAACGTAGGTGAGCTCCGGATGGACCGCGGCAGCCACGTTGCTGGACAGGGTCCAGGGGGTCGTGGTCCACACCAGCAGGTCCTCGACGTCGTGGCCGGGGCTGGTGATGGGCAAGCGGATCGTGAGCGACAGATGCCGGATCTCACGGTAGCCCTCCGTCGCGATCTCCATGTTCGAGAGGCCGGTGCCGCAGCGCGGGCACCACGGCATCACGTCATGGCCCTTGTAGATCAGGCCGCGCGCATGGCACTCCTTAAGGAACGCCCAGATCGTGTAGTTGTTCTCGTCGCTGTTGGTGAAGTAGCTGTGCTCCCAGTCCATCCACATCCCGAGGCGCTTGCTCTGCTCGGTCTGGAGGGCGGCAAAGGTGTTGACCCGCTCCTTGCACAGCTCGACGAACCGATCAATCCCGAAGTCCTCGATCTGGCGCTTGTTGTTGAAGCCGAGCTGCTTCTCGACCTCGACCTCGATCCACAGCCCCTGGCAGTCGAACCCGTTCTGGTAGCGCTGCCGCTCGCCGAGCATCGTGTGGTAGCGCTGGTAGAGGTCCTTGTAGGTGCGGCCCCAGGCGTGATGCACGCCCATCGGGCCGTTGGCCGTGATCGGGCCGTCCAGGAAGCTGAAACGACGCTCCGCCTGCTCGTTGCGCGCGAGGTAGCGCTCCATCGTCCGCCGCTCGCGCCAGACCTCGATCTGCTCACGCTCGACGGCGGGGACATCCAACTTTCCGGATACCGGTTTGAACACGATCGCTCCACTCAATAAGAAACCCGTCCCTGATCCGGGACGGGAAGCTGACTTCCCGCGGTACCACCCGCGCTTGACCGATGCCGTCGGACGACCTCGGTCCTCTCGTCACGCCTCGCTATCGGGGGCTGCCCGGGAGGCGTTACCACGGCTCGCGCCGCTTGGCACCTCCGGCTCGGGAGGGATCGCCCGCCGTCCCGAGGCCGCCCGCTCACACCGTCCGGGCTCGCTGCAGGCTCGATCTCGACGCGAACGCTGGCTCCGTCATCGCCGTCTTCGATTACGCGGATCGTCGCAGCGCGGCGCCCGGCTTGTCAATCTCGCTACGCGAGGATGGTTCGCGTCAGCATCGCCAATGCCGCGACGCTGCTGATCATCACCAGCCCACCGAGGCGCGGATACCAGACCCGCGCGATCAACGCGCCAATCGCGCCCAGCGGACCAACCAGCACCAGCGCGGCCAGCAGGATCCGCGCCTCGTCGATGGGGAGCGCCGGCCGGCCGGTGACCGTGACCGCAATCCACGCGATGGTGGCGCCTACGAGTGGGAGCGCAATCGGAAGGGCGGCTACCACGGTCGCCGGTCCGGGCACCGCCACCCAGGCCGGCCGTTGCCACTGGGCACGCTGTCGCAGACGGGCGACCCTCGCCACGGCCGACGCCGCTGGGGGGACGGCCGCCGGCGGCGGGACGGCCGCTGCCGTCATAACCGTTGCTGGCATCGACTCCGGCGTGG
The DNA here is from genome assembly GCA_046713375.1 of Candidatus Limnocylindria bacterium. Lineage (GTDB taxonomy): Bacteria > Chloroflexota > Limnocylindria > QHBO01 > QHBO01 > CF-167. Next base: position 3,696 of record JBKKBV010000164.1, on the reverse strand, counting down.
ACACCGCCTCCGGCGGTGCTTCGGGCACGACCTGCGCGGCAGCGCCGGCTCGCTCTGCCTCCGCGGCCAGCTGGGCGGCCGCCCGCTCCGCGGCGAGTCGCTGCTCGATCAGCGTCCGCTCGATCCCCGTCAACACGCGGGGCGCAGCCGGCGCTGGTGGGCGGGGTGCCGCCACGGGCACCGGAGGCGCGGCCCGTCGTGCGGCCACCTCGTCCAGGCGCTCCTGGAGGCGGACGGCGTGGGTCATCGCTGTCAGCAGCTCGCTCTCGACGGCGGCGGCGATCGCCAGCCGGCCGTGGTCCGTCGGCGCCACGATGAGTGGCGGACGGCGGGAGAGTCGGATCAGTTCGATCGGCTCATCGCCCCGCAGCACCGCGGGCCCGACGGCCCAGCCCAGGGCTCCGAATCGAGGCTGGAGCGCCGTGGTGTTCTCGCCGCTGACCGCAACTCGCGTGACCGATCCCCGCACCAGGCGATAGCGGCGCTCGCCGCCGAGCCATTTCAGCCGCAGGACGCCGGGCTCGACGAGCAGGCGATACGACAAGACAAGCGCCACCAGGTAGGTCGCCACCAGGGCGGCCAGGGCGCCGACCGCAACCAGCAGGATGCCGCCCGGGCCTCCGAGCAGCAGGCCGCCGGTCACCGACGCCGCGGCGATCAGCACGAAGACGACTGGCGCCGCGAAGAGCCGCGCTCGATCGCGGGCGAGTGCCACGGAGGTGATACGGGTCGTCAGCTCGGACATCGGTCAGACCTTCTCGGTGACGCGATACTCCAGGTAGCGCCCGGTCAACAGGCGAGTCTGCGCGTCCAGCGCGGGCAGATTGCTGAAGAAGATACCCACGAAGGGGAGGCCGGTCCAGCCTGCGTACACCATCAACTTGCGGAACCAGCCCCATTCGGAAGGCCAAGGTGGCACGATTCGGTGCTCGACCCAGATCAGCACGATCAGCGCGACGAGTGCGATCGAAAGCATGCTGGAGGCATAGATCGGCAGGTTCTGGCCGAGCGTCGTTCGAGCAAAGGCCGGGTTGATGACCAGTGGGACGGCCGCACCGAAGATCACCACGAACGGGGCGATCGCCCAGTTGATGTGCTCGCCGAAGAGGTTGAGGATGCGCCAGGCGCGCGACCAGAACGGGATCTCGCGATGGGCGATTGCGTTCTGCACCACGTACGGCAGGTCGGTGACGCCCCACGCCCAGCGGCGCGCCTGGAGGTACTGGCTGGCCAGCGAGCCCCAGTAGGTCTTGGCGCGCACGGCGTCTCCATAGATGGGGATGAAGAGCGGCACGGCCCGGAACCGATCGCCGAACGTGAAGAAGCTCTTCCAGTAGAAGCGACTGTCCTCCGGGATTGCGTCGGTCGCCCAGTAGCCCACCTCGTGAACCATGCGCAGGGTCGTCGAGTAGCTGCCGAAGCTCTGCAGCTTCTCCGGCAGCACGCTGCGCCACATCTGCAGCTGGGTGAGGACCGCGGCGAACAGCCGCAACAGGAGGGGCGCCTCCCACACGTTGTTGTGAAAGTACGGGACCGGCTGGTAGAGCTGGGTGTCGCGGTTGGGGTCGGTGACGTGCACCCAGCTCAGATAGTTGAAGTACTCGGGATGGACCCGGTAATCGGCGTCGAGGTCGGTGACCAGCAGGAGGCTGGGGTCCATGCCACGCTCGCGTACGAGCAGCCGATACAGCCACCGTCCCCCGAAGGCCATGGCGCTGCTCTTGCCGACCACGATCCCCGGCTCGAGCGGGTCGAGAATGTGCAGGAAATCGGCGAACGCCGATCCGAACTCGGCCCGCAGCGCATCGACGTGGGCGATTCCGGCCTCATCGGTCTCCCGCGTGATGATCGCGCAGATCTTGCGCTCGGTCGGCCAGTCGGCCTCCGCCAGGGCACGGACCGTATGGCGCAGCTTTTCCAGCGGCTCGGTGTAGGTTGGGATCAGGGCGAGGTGCGTATACGACCGCCAGTCCGGCAAGGCGGGATCGTCGAGTGCCTCCAGCCGCCCACGCCAGTCGGTGTTGAGCACCTTGCGGATACGGCGGTAGGCGATGATCACCGCCCCGGAGAACCAGAGAGCGCGACAGAGCCAGTAGAAGTCGAAGCTCAGGACGAAATAGGCCACCAGCCACGGATAGCTGAAGCTGAGCCAGATCGGCCCGATGATCACCGCCCAGCTGACCGTCCCGGGGACCATCTCCAGCAGTCGCTGCAGCCAGAGATAGCGCTCCTGTGTTCGCGCCTCGGACATGGTCCCCTCGTCTGGTCGCCGCCGTCGTCGCGGACGGCGACGAGCGCAGCGGTCGTTAGTAGACCGGCGTCAGCCAGTCGCGGTAGGCCTCGGAGCGACCGCGCACGGCATCGAAGTAGAGCTGGTGCAGGCGGTGCGTGGTGGGGCCAACCTTGCCGCTCCCGATCGGTCGTCGGTCGACCTCGACCACAGGAGCCAGCTGGGCGCCCGTCCCGCACAGGAAGACCTCGTCGGCCAGGTACAGCTCGGTGCGGTCGATGCTGCGCTCCTTGACCGGGATGCCGAGGTCGCCGGCCATCGTGATCAGGTGCTCGCGGGTGATCCCCTCCAGGATGTTGTCGCTGGCGGGAGGCGTGATAAGGGTCCCGTCGCGCACGATGAAGAGGTTCTCAGCGCTGCCCTCGCTGACGTGGCCGTCCTGCGTCAGCATGATCGCCTCGTCGTAGCCATTCATCTGCGCCTCGCTCTTGGCAAAGGCGCCGTTCACATACGAGCCGGTGATCTTGCTGCGAGCCGGGATGGCGTTGTCATCGGTCCGGCGCCAGGTGCTCACCTGGGCCCGGATCCCCGCCTCCGTATCGATGTACTTGCCGAACGGCACCGCGAAGATGGTGAGGTCCGACTCGAGGTTGTGGAGGCGAACGCCGATGATCTCGCTCGACTTGTAGCAGATCGGCCGGATGTAGGCGTCCTCGCGGAAGCCGTCTCGCCGAAGGAGCTCGACGGTGATCCCCACGAGCTCCTCTGGCGTGTGTCGCAGCTCCAGCTGGAGGAGCCTGACGGACCGATGAATCCGTTGAAAATGCGGCAGCAGGTCGAGCCCGTACAGCTGTTCCTGCTCAGCGTTCCAATAGCATCGGACGCCCTCGAACACGGCCGTGCCGTAATTGAAGGCGTGGGTCATCACGCTGATCTTGGCTTCGGCGAGGGGCACGAAGTCACCGTGGAAGTAAGCCCACAGACCTGCCGTGCGGTCCGCCTCGGCCGTGGCCGTGGCGGTTTGTTGCTTCAGCAACGTGACCTCCTCAGCAGCCGGGCCGCGCCCCGACGGGCGCGGACCTGTCGGCGCCGGCAGTATACGGCGCCCCGCGCGGCGATTCGATTCGTCAGGCATGGTTGCCTCAGTGCCCCACGGCGGCTCCGGCGGGCAGGAGCAGCGCCGCAGCCACGTAGGCGAGGTAGATCGGGCCACCGATCAGCAGCGACCAGGCGCTCAGCCGGCCGCGCCGCAACATGACGCCGAAGATGAGGAGCGTGGAGACGAATGCGGCGCCGGCGGACGCGAACGCGAGCGCGCTGCTGGCCTTGAAGGTCCACTCCGTGAAGAGGATGCCCAGCACGGTGGGCAGGCAGCTCTGGAAGACCATTGCGCCGCTGATGTTGCCCATCGCCAGCGTGTCCTTGCCGGATCGCACCCAGATCACGCTGTTGAACTTCTCCGGCAG
>JBKKBV010000163.1:0-1640 GCA_046713375.1 Candidatus Limnocylindria bacterium | reverse complement strand
GCGAGCGTCTCGAGGGCTGAGGCCATCACTCCCGGGCCATCGAGACCGGGCCGCAGCCCGTAGATGAAGGTCCGGATCTCGGCAATCGCGGCGTGGAGGGCGTCGATCGCGCGATCAACGCGCTCGGCAGCGGCCGCCGGGTCCTGCAGGGCGATCTCGGACACGTCATCGAGACCCAGCGTCACCCCGTAGATGCGCTGAATGATGCCGTCGTGCAGGTCGCGACCGATCCGCTCCCGCTCCTCCACCACCGCCAGCGCCCGTACCCGCTCACTGAGCCGTGCGTTCTCGATTGCCAGCCCGGCATGGGCTGCGAAGCGCTCGACGAGTGTCTGGTCCTCCGCGCTGAACTCCGCGGCGCCCCGCTTGTTCGTGAGGTACAGATCCCCAACCGCCTGCCCCTTGACGGTGATCGGGACGCCCAGGAAGGAGTGCATCTCAGGGTGATTCGGCGGGAAGCCGTGGCGGCGCGGATCCTCGGCGATCTCGGGGATCCTGAAGCTCTGCCCATTGCGGATGATCAGCCCCAGCAGCCCATGGCCGCGCGGCAGGGCGCCGATCCGCTCCCGCTCAATCGCGCTGAGCCCACTGGTCATGAATCGCTGGATCACCCCGTCCGGGTACGCGATGCCGAGGGCCGCATATTCCGCTTCCGCCAGGTCGCGCACGCGGTCGACGATCAGCTGCAGGACGGGCTCCAGCGCCAACACGCCTGAGATGCCCTGGACGGCGACATCCAGCGCGGCCAGGTGCGCCTCGGCGCGGCGGGCGCGCACCTCCCAGCTCACCTCCGCCTCGTTCACGCTCTTAGCGTAGCCGCCGGCCGTCGCTCGTAGGTGCCATCGGTCCACCGCGAACGTGCCGAATGGCACGTGATGCGCTCACCCGCGCTCTGGCCCAATGCACGGGTCGGACTCCGAGGCCCGCCGAGCCGGGCAGAGAAGGAATCATGGGCCGCATCGTCCTCTTCGCCTCCGCCGTCGCCAGCGTCCTGCTGCTGACCCTCATCTACGCCTTCATCGCAGTGCAGAACAGAGGGAGCGCCGGCGCGTCGCCGACGCCATCCGGCGGTCAGTCGCCGGTTGGTAGCATCGAGCCGCCCCCCGCCGGGGTCGCCAAGGATCCGAACGCGCCGCCCTACGCGCTGCGCGACCCCGTCGCTCCCAAGCTCGCGGACTCGAGGGAGATCGCGATCGACCTCTCCATCGTCGAGAAGCAGATGACCGTGGCCGACGGCTTCGTCCAGACCGTCTACGCCTACGGCCTGACCGCAGAGACGGCCACCGCCCCCGGTCCCACCCTTCGCGTCAGGGTGGGCGACACCCTGCGCGTCACGTTCAAGAACCCGGCAACCAACGTGATGCCGCATTCGCTCGACTTCCACGCCTCGATGGTGGCCTGGAATGACGAGATGCGCGACATCAACCCTGGCGAAGAGCTGCTCTACGAGTTCACTGCCACCAAGGCCGGCGTGTACATGTACCACTGTGGCACTGCCGGGGTCCTGAGCCACCTGATGAACGGGATGCACGGGATGATCATCGTCGAGCCGGAGGGCGGCCTGGCGCCGGTCGACCGTGAGTTCTTCATGGTCCAGAGCGAGTGGTACCTCGGGCCCCAGGGCCAGGTGGGCGACCTCG
>JBKKBV010000162.1:0-5501 GCA_046713375.1 Candidatus Limnocylindria bacterium | reverse complement strand
GCCGGGAACGAGCTGGGCGTACTCGAACACGAACTACGTGATCGCCGGGCTGCTGGTCGAGCAGGTCACCGGCCACCCGTTCGCCGATGAGCTTCAGCGCCGCATCACCGGCCCATTGCAGCTGGCCGGCACGGGAGTGCCGTCAAAGAGCCACCTGCCGTACCTGCTGGGCGTCGCCTGGACCAGCGCCTTCTGGACATCGGCCATGCTCGACTCGAACGCCGCCAACCTGGTCCGCTGGGGAGATGCGCTGTACGGGGGAGCGGTTCTGGGGGAGGACACCCTTGCCCAGATGCTCGACTTCAATGAAGAGGGATATGGGATGGGTGCCGAGCAGTATCGGTTCGGTGGCCTCTCCGGCTACGGGCATTCCGGGCTGCTGCGCGGCTTCACCACGCTGGTCGTCCATCTCCCGGATGCGAACCTGACGGTGGCGCTGCTGGCGACCGGGCATCTCTTCGACGCCGCGGCGCTGCTCACGTACTCGGCGCCGGGGTCTCCTTCGATCCTTTCGCTGGCCGGGGAGCTGTCTCCGAGCTGAACAGGATGTCGCGGATCACGGGCAGCGACGGCGATCCGTGGGCCAGCACCGACTCCAGGAATGGCCGGTACACGAAATCACGCCCCTCGGCCTCGGCGCGGCGGCGCGCCTCGCGCTCCAGCCCGTGCATCTCCACGCTCCCCAGGAAGTACTCGCACAGCTGTGTCGAGGAGAGCCGCGCCCGGTCCCACTTGGCGGTCGCCTCGCCCTCCTCCTGGAAGCCGCCCTCGACCATCAGGCGCATCGCCTCTTCCTCGTCCATCGAGCCGGACTGGATGCGGATGTCCATCAGGGCATTCGTCGCGGAGCGCAGGTAGAACTTCCAGTGGACGAGCATCAGGGCGGGATCATCGGCTCCGTAGCCGAGGTCCATCATCACCTGGGTGATGTACACGGCCCAGCCCTCATTGAAGACGCCTGAGCGGAAGACACCGCGAACCAGCGAGGGAGAGCGGTTCGAATAGGCCAGCTGCAGGTAGTGGCCCGGCACCGCCTCGTGGATGGTGAGCAGCCGCAGCATGCGTGCGTTGTCCTCGCGCAGGTACGACTCGCGACGCTCGGCCGGCCAGGCCTCGTTGACGGGAGTGATGGCGAAGAAGCTGCCCAGGCCGCGATCCAGCGGCCCGGGCGGGATCAGCATTGCGCCGCCGAAGGCGCGCAGGAAGCCGGGCGTCCAGATGATCTGCAGCGGTTCCTCGGTGAGGCCAACCACGTCGCGCTCGGCCACGAATGCCTCGATGCGCTCGTTCTCGGCGCGGCAGAAGTCGAGCAGCTCATCGGCGCGTGGGTGGTCATCGGCGATCGCGTCCAGGACGCTCCGGACCGCCTCGTCGTCGCTCTCCGGGGGTGGGGCTTCGCCCATCCAGTCGGTCCAGATCGAACGGGCGATGCGGGTCATCTCGGCGCGCGTCTGGTCGTACTCCTCGAGGGCCATCGCCTCGAGCTCGGTGGGGGTCACCGCCGTCTTCAGTGAGTGCAGGAACTTGGCGCCGTAGAGTTCAGGCCCCAGCCGGAAGTCGCCGTCGACCGTGGGGAGCAGCTCGTCGCGCAGCCAGTCCGTCCATGCGTTGATGGCCTCGGTCGCGACTCCGGCGGCGACCTGGACCTCCGCCAGGACGCTGGCGTCGTCACAGGCCTCGGCCTCCGACACGGCCAGCCCAACCAGGTCCGCGACACCGGCCATCCGCTCCACCGCCTTTTCGGTGTGGAAGCGGCTCACCGGCCGGCCGCCCTCCTTGCTGAGCGCCTCGCGAGCCCCGTCGAGCGCGACCGGCAGCCCCCGCAGTCGCGACGCCAGCGCGTTGAGCCGCTCGGTGATTGGCGCGTATTCGCGCGCCAGCATGGTGAAGATGGCGCCGCCGAAGAGGTAGCCGTACACCATCGCGTTCCACTCGACCTCGCGGAGGTCGTCGGCGGCGAACCGCATGGCTGCGAGGTTCTCGAGCAGGATGCGCCGGTCGATCGCTTCGTCGCGCGACAGCGCGCTCGGTTCCAATGCCTGGACACGCGCCTCAGCCTCACCCAGCCATTGAGACCAGGCAGCGTGCCCGGCATCGGTCAAATCTGGCCAGTGGTGGTCGTAGGCGTGCTCGCCGAGCTCGGTGGCATCGGCCGGCTGGAGGCGAAAATACTCGTCCAGCAGGGTGTCGACGGTGGCGGAAAAGTCCATGGCGCACGGCATGGTACCGCCTGCTAGCCTGCCGGCGTGAGCAGCAACCTCGCCTACACCGATGCCTACGCCGCAACCACCCCCGCCCGCGTGCTCCAGGCCGATGACGGGGCGGTGCTCCTGGACATGACGGTCTTTTACCCGGGGGGCGGCGGCCAGCCAGCAGACACGGGCTGGCTTCGGACCGATGATGGTGTTGCGTATCCCGTAACCGGGGCGCGCAAGTCAGGCGACGACATCTGGCACCTGGTGGAGGGCGACCTGCCCCCTGTTGACACCGAGGTGAGCGCGGAGCTGGACTGGGACCGACGTCACGCGCTGATGCGGACCCATTCGGCGCTGCACGTCCTGTGCGGCGTCATCTGGCGCGACTGGGGCGCATCTGTCACCGGCGGCAACATGGAGCCGCTCGCCGGACGGATGGACTTCGAGTTCGAGACGATGGCCGGCGAGCTGGTGGCGGAGATCGAGCGGCGGGTGAACGTCGAGATCGAGGCCGATCGCGAAATCCGAGTCGCCGTCCTGCCACGCGACGAGGCATTCGCAATCCCCGACCTGATCCGCACCAAGATCAACCTGCTGCCTCCGGGCATCGAGGAGGTGCGGACGATTGAGATTGTCGGGCTTGACCTGCAGGCCGATGGTGGCACGCACGTGTCCCACACCGGGGAGATCGGACGGGTGCGGGTGACCGGCTACGAGTCCAAGGGCCGCATCAACAAGCGGATCCGGATCGCCCTCAACTGACAGAGCAAGCCTGGGCGTCCGCGAGCGGAGTGACGCCGGTCATCGTGCAGAAGGCCAGGTCACCGATCGCCGGCCTGCCAGCTCAGATCCTGGAGGCGCGCGTTGTAGAGCGCGACGCTCCACGGCGTCAGGATCCGAAGATCAGGCGGTCCGTCCGCGGCAATCGAGACGATCGCATAGGTGGGTGGGGCTTCGAAGTCCCATCGTTGCTGAAGTCGAAGGATGCCCGGTGCCATGCACCGAGCACCCTTGGCCAAGGCCTACTGGAAGTCGATCGAGTCGAGAATTGCCTGTTGCTCGGCCCGGTCCGCCGCTGAGGTCCCTTCATAGAAGGCCGCGTCGATGACGACCCGGGTCCCGTCCACGTCGATGATCCACACCAGATCGTGCTGGCCTGGACCCTGGTGGTAGCGCGCGGCATCGTCAGGCCCCGTCCAGCTTCGGAACTCGCCGCGGTCGCAGTCGGCGAAGTCAATATCTGCCGGGACGGTCAGCTCGATGGCCCTGCCGGAGAAGCCATCCACTGTGATGTCGACCGGAGCGGTCGCATCACGCATGGGCTGCGCAGACAGGGCAGTGACCAGGTCGTCGACGGTTGGCCCGGTCGGCGGATCCGGACTCGTCGTACGCCATTGGCACGGATCGCCGTACACCGTCAGCTCCCCCACCCAGGTTATGAACCCCGCTCCTTTGGGTGGGTCGGCCGTGTCGTTCTTGAGCAGGATGCCACCGGCGTTCGTGCCGTACCAATCTGCGGCCGGGACCGTCAGCATGGTGGTCAGGCCACTCGCTTCATCGACCCACAGCGTGAACGGGCCCGGGTCGAGCAGTCCTTCGGGCGCGACGGACGGTGCTTCGGAAGTGACCGGCGTCGAAGTTGGTTGCGGCGTGCCAGATTCGCCTGGGCCTCCGGTGCCCGGGCCCGAAAACAGCTGGAATCCGACGACAGCGACCACCAACACGGCCGCGGCCGCAATGGCGAATTGAACGGGCTTACTCATGATGACCAGGTACCTCATCGGCCCGGAAAGCAGACCGATCTGTCTCGTTGTCGGTAGCTGGGCACGGACGGCATCGCGGATTCCTTCGGGCAAGGGGGTCATCCCCTCGTACTCGTCGAGGTAGCCCTCGAGCTGGCCGATGAAGTCGTCGCGTGTCATGCCGTGCCTCGCGTGGTGGTTGCCCGCGCATCGGCCTCGAGCGCCGCACGCAGGTGTTCGAGTGCGTAGTGCAGGCGGGAGCGAGCCGTGCCGACGGGCGTCCCCATCGTTTCGGCCGCCTCCGACGGCGTCTGACCCAGGTAGTGCACCAGCACGACCACAGTCCGATGCTCAACGCTGAGCCCACGGAACGCGCGGTCGAGCTGGTCCTGGGTGGCGATGCGTGAGGCCGAGTCGGAGACCATCGGCTCGTCGTGAGGCAGCAGCCGCAGGTTGCCACGGTGACGTCGTTCGCGGCGCGCTTCGGCATGACAGGCGTTCACGAGAAGGCGATAGGCCCAGGCCTCGAATCTGTCGGGATCCCTTAGGCGGGGCAGATTGCGCCACGCATCGAGCAAGGCCTCCTGCGTCGCGTCCTGCGCCAGGGTCGTGTCACGCAGGATCCTGCGCGCCACGGAGTGCAGGCCATCCCCGATTTGTCCGATCAACGTGTCGAACGCCTCTTCGTCGCCGTGCATCGCCAGCTCGACGAGCCTCCGCTCCATCCCTCAACCTTTCGTATTGACCACAGGGAGCGGTCAATCGGTGAGTATGAGTCGGTGGCTCGCCCCAGCGTTCAACCTATGCTGGCAGTGACGCGCGATACCCGATCCCAATGAGGTGACCACCATGGACGACCAGAAGGCAATCGATCGCTATCTGTACCTGCTCCGGACGGCGCCGCCGGAAGATATCGAGCGTGCGCATGAGGAAGCGTTCGCACGCCTGACACCGGAGCAGCGTGCCCAGGTGCTCCAGGAGCTGTCGCAAGAGGTCCCAGCCTCGGAGGTCCCGAGCGGCGACGACCCAGGCTCATTGGCCCGCATGGCGACCCGCGCCGAGTTGCGCGAGCCCGGGACCCTGGAGCGGACGTTCGGCAGGATGCAGGGACCAGGCTTCGGCGGCATGTTCCTGTCGGGCCTGGCGGGTGCGTTCGTGGGGACTGCGATCGCGGGCGCCGTCTTCGACGACTCCGAGCCGGACGCAGGGGGTGATGCCGACGGCGATGCCGATGCTGGCGACGCGGCGGAGGCCGATGTGGGCGGCGGCGATTTTGGGGGCGGCGACTTCGGAGGCATCTGACCGATGAACGTCTGGGAGGCGATCAACTCGGTGCGCGTGATCCGCGACTTCGCCGATCGACCGCTCTCCGCCGAGCACGAGGCCCGCATCATGAACGCGGCACGGCGCACGGGCAGCTCCAAGAACGAGCAGACGTGGGCCTTCATCGTGATCCACGACCGCGATCATCTCCAGGAGCTGACCAAGGTGGGCCGATACGCCGACCACCTGGCCGGTGCCGCCATGGCGGTCGCACTCGTGACGCCCGATGAGAGCGCGGGAT
>JBKKBV010000161.1:0-16946 GCA_046713375.1 Candidatus Limnocylindria bacterium | reverse complement strand
CGACCGATGCTGTCCGGGTTCTTGCCGCGGACGCGCGCCATGCGCTCAGCGAGCAGCTGGAGCGGAATGGCGCTGGCGAGCGCGGCTGCAACCGTGCGGGGCAGCGATCCTGCCAGGGGCACGCTCAAGCGACCGGCCAGCGTCAGCGCGCTGGCGATATCGTCGCCCAGGTCGGCGGCGAGCAGCGCGGCGGCTGGCATGCCCAGTTCTCCGGCCGAGCGCAGGACGGCACGTGACCGCTGGATGACGATCTCGCCCCAGTCCTCGGCGTCGGTGAGGACGAGGACCAGGCCCGTTCGCTCATCGACGGCGGCGAGGTGGCCGTGGCGGATCGTCTCGAGCTGGAGCGCCGATGCCGGCAGGCGGGCTCCCTCCTCGATCTTCAGCGCAAGCTCGCGGGCCGCGGGGTAGTCGATCCCCGAGCCCACGATCAGCAGCCGCGAGCAGCCGGCCAGCGCGGTAGCCGCTGCTTCGGCGGTCGGCTCGTGCCCGGCAGCCTCCAGCAGCGCGCGGGCCACGACCGGATCGATCGGCTCTCCCCGAAGGGCGGCCGCCAGTGCCGCAGCGGCGATCACCGGTGACAGGTAGCCGACGGTGTGGCACCAGCTCTGGTCCTGCTCCTGAGTCGCGAGGACGTGGTCGGCCAGCGCAGCAGCGGGGGAGCGATCGCTGACCGTGATGAGCGCCGTCGTGCATCCGGCGGTGCAGGCCGCATTCAGTGCCTCGTTCGTCGCCCATGTCCCGCCCTCGTGCGAGACGGCCAGCAGCAGCCCGCGGCGCGGAGGACGGCGCGCGACTTCGAGCGCCTGCATCGGCCAGACCGTAGGCCCCTGCAGGGCATCGGTGAGCAGCTCAGCCGCGATCATCGCCGCGTGCTCGCTCGTCCCACAGCCGGTCGTGATGATCGGTTCACCGGCGGTCGCAGCCGTCCGGATCGCCTCGGCCACCCTGTCCAGCGCCGGATCTTCAGCCAGGCGCCGCAGCAGTCGCTCGGCGGAAGCCGGCTCGGCAGCGATCATCTCGGTCATGGCATAGGGGAAGCCGTTACGCCCGGCGGGCATCTCCGAGCCCGCCCACGGGTCGGGAGCGCCGGGCAGCGGGTTCTCCGGGTCGAAGGTCGCCACGAGCCGATGCTACGGCATGACCGCGCTCCGTCGTGTCGAGCGGTACGCTGCGCCCATGCCAGAGCAGTCGGGCCTGCCGGTCCCGCCACGGGCCAGCTTCGAGCCCACGCTGCCCGCCGACCCCAACCTCATCAACCTCCATGACTACGAGCGCGTGGCGGCCGAGCGGATCGCGCCCGGTCCGCTCGCCTACTTCACCGGCGGCGCCGGCGACGAGGTGACCCTGCGTGACAACCGCGCCGCCTTTGCGCGACAGGCGATCGTGCCGCGTGTCATGCGCGACGTCTCGACGGTGGATACGAGCGTCGAGGTGTTCGGGCGACGCTGGCCCTCACCGATCTTCATCGCGCCCACTGCGCTCCAGCGCATGGCCCATCCCGACGGCGAACTTGCCACTGCCCGAGCGGCTGCGGCGCGCGGCGTGACGATGGCGGTCTCCACGTCCGCCAGCACAGACCTGGCCGACATCGCAGCGGTCGGCGGCCCGCGCTGGTTCCAGGTCTACTTCCTCGCCGACCCTGGCGCGCGCCGCGCGCTGATCGAGCGTGCCGTGGCTCACGGCTACGAGGCGCTGGTGCTCACCGTTGACCTGGCGCGCATCGGCCAGCGCGAGCGCGACCTGCGCGTTGGCTTCCGCATTCCGGAAGGCGTCGAGATCCCGAACGTGGCGGTCGCCGCGGGCGTGAACCCCGAGCAGGTGGCATCGGTCGAATACGTGGACCGCATGGGCTGGGCCGATCTCGAGTGGCTGGCTGGCTTCGGGCTGCCGGTCATCGTCAAGGGGATCCTGCATCCGGATGACGCGCGGCTGGCGATCGAGCACGGTGCCGCGGGGATCGGGGTGAGCAACCACGGCGGGCGTCAGCTGGATGGCGCAATCGCGAGCCTCGACGCGTTGCCGGTCGTGGTGGATCAGGTGGCCGGGCGCGTCCCCGTCCTGCTGGACGGCGGCGTGCGACGCGGGACCGATGTACTGGTCAGCCTGGCGCTTGGCGCCACCGCGGTCGGCATCGGTCGGCCCGTGATCTGGGGCCTTGCGGTGGACGGCGAGGGGGGCGTGGGCAACGTGCTCGACCTGCTCGGCAACGAGCTCGCGAACGCCATGGCGCTGGTGGGCGCCGCGAGCGTTGCGGATCTCGACCCGGACCTGCTGGCCTAGCCCTCCGCCATCGGCACGCGCACGCCGCGCTCGCGGGCGACCTCCAGGGCACGCTCGTAGCCTGCGTCTGCGTGGCGGATGACGCCCATCCCCGGGTCGGTGGTCAGCACGCGCTGCAGCCGGGCAGCGGCTTCATCAGTCCCATCTGCGACCACAACCATCCCGGCATGGAGCGAGTAGCCGATCCCAACTCCCCCGCCGTGATGCACGCTGACCCAGGTCGCGCCGGCGGCCGTGTTGACGAGGGCGTTCAGGATCGGCCAGTCCGCGATCGCGTCCGACCCATCCTTCATCCCCTCCGTTTCCCGGTATGGGCTGGCGACGGAGCCGGCGTCCAGGTGGTCGCGCCCGATCACGATCGGCGCCGCCAGTTCGCCCGACCGCACCATCTCGTTGATCTTCAGCCCGGCCTTGGCCCGTTCGCCGTAGCCCAGCCAGCAGATCCGTGCCGGGAGCCCCTGGAACGGCACCTTCTCCTCGGCCAGACGCAGCCATCTGTGCAGTGACTCATCCTGCGGGAAGAGGGCGGCCAGGGCCGCATCGGTCTTGAGGATGTCGTTTGGGTCGCCGGAGAGTGCCGCCCAACGGAAGGGGCCCTTCCCCTCGCAGAAGAGCGGCCGGATGAACGCAGGCACGAAGCCGGGGAAGTCGAAGGCATCGGCCACGCCGGCGTCGCGCGCGAAATTGCGGATGTTGTTGCCGTAGTCGAAGACGACCGACCCTGACCGATGGAACGCGAGCATCGCCCGCACGTGGTCGGCTATCGAGGCCATGGATTTGCTCGTGTACGCCGCGGGGTCGCGCTCGCGCAGCGCGAGCGCCTCTGCCAGGCCGATCCCTCCCGGCACGTAGCCACCCAGTGGGTCGTGAGCGCTGGTCTGGTCAGTGACGATGTCGGGGCGCCAGCCGCGCCTGACCAGCTCGGGCTCGACGTCGGCGGCGTTGCGGATGAGGGCCACGCTGCGTGCCTCACCGGCGGCGCGCCAGGCATCGACCCGCCGGACCGCCTCGTCGAGGTCGATGGTCAGCTCATCGACGTAGCCGGCCTTGTGCCGCCGCTCGGCGCGAGCCGGGTCCACCTCGATGGCCAGCACCGCGCCCTCGTTCATGGTGATGGCCAGTGGCTGCGCACCGCCCATCCCGCCCAGCCCGGCGGTCAGCGTGGCCGTGCCCTTGAGCGAGCCGTTGAAATGCTGCCGCGCCGCCTCGGCGAACGTCTCGTAGGTGCCCTGGATGATCCCCTGGGTGGCGATGTAGATCCATGACCCGGCGGTCATCTGGCCGTACATCGTCAGGCCGGCGCGTTCCAGCTCGCGGAACTGCTCCCAGGTTGCCCAGTGGGGGACGAGCATCGCGTTCACGATCAGCACGCGTGGCGCCTCGGTCGTGGTGCGGAAGACACCAACCGGCTTGCCGCTCTGGACGAGGAGTGTTTCGTCGTTCCCGAGCTGGCGCAGCTCATGCACGATGGCGTCGAACGCCTCCCAGCTGCGCGCCGCCCGTCCGGTGCCGCCGTAGACGATCAGGTGGTCGGGGTCCTCGGCGACGTCCGGGTCGAGGTTGTTCATCAGCATCCGCAGCGCCGCCTCTTGGCCCCATCCCTTGCAGGAGAGCTCCGTGCCGCGCGGGGCGTGGACCGGACGAGGTCCGGAGGCAGGTTTGGCGGTTGCGGTCATGCGCCATTCTCCCACCGGAAATCGGACCCGGGCGCGCGATCCGGATTCCGCGACGACCTAGGCGAGCCGGACCCAGCGCCGCACCGGTGGCGGTTACCCGACGGGCATCGGTCCGCGGAGGATCGCCGGCTGGTATTCGACCGGGCCATCTGGTCCATAGAAGAGGGTGATCGGCACGAACAGGTCGCCTCCCGAGACGGTCGCCCGGCCAAGCGTGATTCCCCCATCGGCCAGGAATCCGGTGGCTGGGCCGCTCCAGGTCTCGCCGTCCGCTGAGAACCAGAGCTGGATCGTATCGCTCGGGGGAGTTGGAGAAGCAGGGTCATACGACCAGCCTGCTGATGGGAAGTGGCCGCCGATGGCGACGAATCCCTCGCCAGTGGAGACGGCCTGACTGAATCGCTGGCCCGACTCGCCCTGCAGGACGAGCGACCAGTGCAGCCCATCGGGCGAATGCCAGATCGCGGGCGTCGCCGGATAGGTATCAGCCGGGCCGGTGACCACCCCGGTGGCGACAAACGCGCCGTTTCGGAAGGTGACCGAGGTCATCTCGGCTCCCTGCAACGCCTCTTGCTCGGGTGCCGCCGTCCAGGTTGCGCCGTCAGTGGATACGAAGGAGGTCGCAGCCGAACCGTTGCCACCAACCGCGACCGCCTTGCCAGATCCTCCGATGACGTCGTTCAGGCTGCCGGTGAGTCCCAGGCTGTCCACTGCGGTCCAATCGCGACCATCAGCCGAGGTCCACACTTGCGGCCGTGCCGTGAAGCCGTCATCTGAAACAGCACCGACCGCGACATAGCCCGGCCCGCCTGCTGCCATCGCAGATCCGAAGCCGAGCGGCGCGTCAACGGCCGGGTCAGGGTCACTCGGACCGTAGACGCTGGTCCACTGCTCGCCATTGACCGAGTACCAGATCCGCGGCGTGCCGAAGTCGATGCTCGTCCACGACCCCACCGCCACCAGACCTGCCGGTCCCTGGACGACGGATGTCATGGTGGTCGCGGCGGATTCCGATCGGGGCTTCGTTGCGGGGAGGTCGGGCGCCAGCGTCCACGACGCGCCATCCAGGCTCGTCCAGACGGCCCCCTGATCGCCGTGACGGCCGACGCCAATCAGCCGGCCATCGCCCTCGATGATCGCCCGTATCTCGTCCTCGCTTCCGAGCGCGGCGATGGGGATGACCGAGAGCAGTGGCGGTGACGGCACGGTCGAGGCCGAGGGAACGGGTGTTCCGCTCGCAGAAGACGTTGGGTGCGGCGTCGGGCTCGTCTCGCCGGTCGGCGGGGAGGGGCGGCCGGCGAGGATCAGCACCAGGATCAGGCCAGCCGCTACCCCTCCGGTGGCGACCAGCGCGCCCACACCCCACGCAGTCCGCGGCCTGCGCGACGAACCTGGGCCGATGGTGGCGAGATTCGGCACGGCCGCGCCCGGCACCCGGGTCTCATAGGCCCGCAGGCGCTCGGTCAGCGAACGGTCGAACTCGTCGTTGTACTCAGTCATCGGTCAATGCCTCTCGGAGCTGCGTCTTCGCGCGGGACACCCAACTCGCGACGGTTCCAGGCGCGACGGCCAGCATCACGGCGATCTCCGCCTGCGTGTAGCCGTCGACTGCGTTCAGCAGGAGTGCGGCGCGGTGCTCGCGCCTCAGGCCCTGGAGAGCCTCGCCGAGTTCAGGGTCGTGCGGATCCACCCAGGGCTCCTGCTCGGTTCGCCGTCCGAAGAGGACACCGAAGCGCAGGCGTCGACCCCGCTCGTTGAAGGCCAGGCGCAGGCCGATGGTGTGGAGCCAGGCGCGGACATCCCGACCGTCAAACCCTTCCCATGCGCGGAAGGCACGGAGGTAGGCCTCCTGTGCCAGATCGCGCCCCGCCTCGCGGTCCGCGACCACCACCGTCAGCCGGCGGACCAGCCCCGCATAGTGCGGTGCCACCGCCTCGGCGAAGTCATCCGCGCGGGTCCTCGGCTGGGCATCCAAGAGACCGATTTCCTCCATCTCACCTAGTACAACAGGCGAGCCACCCGGATTCTTGCAGGGCGCGTCGGCTGGTCAGCTCACCTTCGACAGCAGGAATGCGGCCGCGAAGCCGAAGACGGTGGCCAGCCCGGTCAGGTCGCCACCATCGGCGAAGGCCTCCGGGATCATGGTGTCGGCCAACATCGTGAGGATCGCACCGGCGGCGAACGCCTGGATGAGCGGAACTGCGTCGTCACCCATGCCGCTGACGAGCCCGTAGCCAAGGGCCGCCGCTAACCCTGAGACGAGCGCCACGCCAACCCACAGGCCGATGATCCACATCGGCTTATGTCCCTCTCGCTTCAGATCCCTGGCCGCCGATAGCCCCTCAGGCACGTTCGAGAAGAAGACGGCCGCCAGGAATGGGAAGCCCACCCCGGTCCCGGAGAGCAGGGTCGAACCGAGCACGACCGATTCCGGGATGCCATCCAGCAGCGCGCCGAGCACGATCGCGGGACCGTTTCCTTCCGCCGGTTTCATCCGCGACCCACGGCGGGCGGCACCACGGCGCTGCAGGAGCTGATTGCCACCGAAGAAGACCAGCGCACCGGCGGCCAGCCCAGCGGCGACCGGCAGCGTGCCGCCGTGGGCGAAGGCATCCTCCGTCAGGTCGAAGGCCAGGGCGCTAATCAGGGCGCCGGTCCCGAACGCCATCGCCAACGCCACCGCCTTCCGCGGCACGCCACCCGCCAGGCCGATCAGCGCCCCGATCACCAGGGCCGATGCCGCGGCAAGTCCCCACAGGGCGGCCTCGAGCATCGGTCAGTCGTCGCCGAAGGGGTTGGGGCGCGAAGGCTTGGGCGGCAGCCGGAAGAGTTCCTCCTCGCTGGGTCCCTTGGGAAGTGGCAGTGGCCACTCCTCGCCCTCGTCCGGCGGCGGGGTGTGGGAGAGAAGATCGCCCCAGCCGACGTCCGCCGAAGCTCCCTCCAGCTCGCGACGATAGACCGGGTAGCGCTCCTCGCCGGCCGCCAGCGCGAACCCGGCGGCCTGGTAGACAGAGGCAGGCCCCGGCGAGAGCCACCACGGGTCGGCCACCCCTTCCGGATACGCCTCGACCGCGATGATCCCGCGCCGGTCCAGCTCGTCGCAGACAGCTCCGAGGAGCGAGGCGGCGATCTCCTCCCGCTCCGGCGTCTCGGGCACGACCTGAAGGCAGGTGACCACCCAGGGAGCGGGTGAATCGGGGAGGGCGGGGTACCGCTCACGGATGACCTGGGCGCGGGGGTAGGCGGAGATCGGACCGAACTGCGCCCAGCCGATGGCGACCCGTTCGCCGGAGGCATCGGTCTGCCAGGCGAGCATCCCGTACGAACCGGCCAGGCGCGCACCGGCCATCAGGCGCGACAGCTTGAGGTCGGCGGCCGCCTCCGAGTCGGACGCCTCGCGGCGGCCGTCCAGGCGCTCCCAGTAGTCGCAGGTCTGGCACCGCGCGCCGGGCATGGCGGGCGCGGGAATCGACGCGTACGAATCGACGTCGACGAGGGTGAAGCTCAGGCCGGACGCGGCCATCGGTCAGGTCCCGTCAGCGGCGGCCAGCAAGTCGCCGGAGTGGACCAGCTCGCGGACGGCGGCGATATCCGGGGACGGGGAACGATCCTCGTCAAGATGGAGGACTCGTCCGCGGATGGTCGAGCGAGCGCGCGAGACGCCGTGGCCCGGACGCATCGGCACCCGGAAGTCCAATCCCTGGGCGGCGCACAGCGCCTCGATGGCAAGCACCGATTCCGCGCCTTCCAGCACGGACCGCAGGTGGAGCGCTCCGGTGCCACCCATACTGACGTGGTCCTCCTGGTTGGCACTGGTCGGGATGGAGTCGACCGATGCGGGATGGGCCAGCGTCTGCATCTCGTTGACGAGGGCCGCCGCCGTGTACTGCACGATCATCAGGCCGCTGCTCAGCCCGGGGGTCTCGGAGAGGAACGGCGGCAGGCCAGACAGGTGCGCATCCATGAGTCGCGCGGTCCGACGTTCGGAGATGGATGCCAGCTCGGCCAGGGCGATCTTGGCGTAGTCGATGGCCAGGGCGATCGGCTCACCGTGGAAGTTGCCGCCCGAGACGACGCGGCCGTCGGCGAGGACGAGCGGGTTGTCGGTGGCGGCGTTCATCTCGACCACCAGCACGCGCTCGAGCTGGTCGAGTGCGTCGCGCACCGCGCCGTGGACCTGGGGCATGCAGCGAATCGAGTAGGAGTCCTGGAGCCGATGCGAGCTGTCCGCGTGCGACGCACCGATCTCGCTGCCCTCGAGCAGAGCGCGGAGGTGAGCGGCGGCGGCGACCTGCCCCGGGTGCGGTCGCGCAGCAATGAGCTCTTCGTCGAACGCCGCCGCGGTCCCTTCCATCGCCTCGAGGCTCATGGCGCCGATCACGTCGGCCGACGCGGCGAGACGCTTGCCGTCGTGCAGCACGAGGGCGGCAATGCCGGCCATCAGCTGCGTCCCGTTCAGGAGGGCGAGCCCCTCCTTGGCGCCCAGCTCGATGGGGACCAGGCCGGCGGCGCTGAGCGCATCGGCGCCCGACATCCGCCCAGTTGGGGTGTCCGCCAAACCCTCGCCGATGAGCACGGCCGCAAGGTGCGCGAGCGGCGCCAGGTCGCCGCTGGCACCGACGCTGCCGCGGGACGGGATGACCGGGTGCACCGCCTCGTTGAGCATCCCGCAAAGCAGCTCGGCGATCGCGGGCCGAGCGCCGGAGAGGCCGATAGCCAGGGCGTTTGCCCGCAACAGGAGCATGGCCCGCACGACCTCAACCGGGAGCGGCTCGCCAACCCCGGCGGCATGGGATCTGACCAGGTTGCGCTGGAGGTCCGCGACCTGCTCGGGCTCGATCCGCACGTTGGCAAGGTCGCCGAAGCCGGTGGTCACGCCGTACACCGTCTCGCCCTGCGCCACGAGCCGCTCGATCACCTCGCGGGACGCCCGCATGCGCTTGCCGGCGTCGGGGTCGAGCCCCACCTGGCGCCCCTCGCGGGCGACCACGGCGACGTCGGCAACCGTCAGGTCGCGCCCGGTGATGAGCAGCGGTGAGGTCGGTGCGGGGAGCGTGGAGCGGCTCCTTTCGAGGGGCTTCGATCCGCTTCGAACCCCCGGTGAGGCCGGAGGCCGTCCCTATACTACGCAGCGTGCGACGAGCCCCGGACCCCACGAGCCGTTCGATCGCGGCCGGCGAGGCCCCGGATCCTGGCAGCGCGGTCCCCAGCCCGGCCTTCGCCTTTCTGCTGGCGCTGATCGCGCTGCCGAGTCTCTTCTGGCTCGTCACCCTCAAGCGGACGACCGACCGCACCGTGCCGGAAGAGTGGCTGATGACCAACGTGGTGCCGCCCATCCAGCACTGGGTCATGACCAATGCGCCGCCGCTCGACGCGCTGCTGGTCGGGATCAGCGGGCTCGGCTCCGGCTGGTTCGTGGCCCTCGGCTTCGGCGTCGCCGGCATGGTGGCGGTGTGGCGGGGCCGGATCGATCTGGCGCTCCTGCTGGCGGCCGGGACGCTGGCCTTCCCGATCGAGTGGGCGCTCAAGTACTTCACCGCCATCCCAGAAATCAGCCTGGCGACGCTTGGGAACGCGATGTTCAACATCAGGGGTATCGGGCTCGATGACATCGCCGACTTCCCCGCCGGTCATGCGCTGCGCGCCACGGTCTTCTATGGCCTGCTGGCGTTCTGCGTGGCGCGGGTCAGCGTGGATCGGCGGCGCGGCATGATCGCCTATGGGGTGGCGATCGGCCTGATCGCGGCGATTAGCCTGATCCGCCTGTACCTGGGCGCCCACTTCCCGATCGACCTGCTCGGCGGCTGGATGGCCGGCGGCGCCCTGTTGGCCGTGATCGTGGCGGTCTACTCCCTGGCGGTGGACTACCGAGTCCCCGCCTGACTGATGCTCGACTTCATCGATCGAACCATCATCCCTTTCTTCCTGGGCCTGTACGACGCGGTCGGGTACCTGGGTGTGGCGATCGCCATTGCGCTGGAGACCTTTGTGCCGATCATCCCCTCAGAGGTGATCGTGCCGATGGCCGGCTGGAAGGTGAGCCAGTCAGCCGCGGATCCGACGATCCTCGAACCGTTGACCAACGCGCCCTGGAACTGGCTGGTCGTGCTGGTGATTGCGACCGTCGGGGCGGTGGCGGGGTCGCTGGCGGGCTACCTGATCGGTGCGTGGGGCGGGCGTCCGCTCCTCGACCGATGGGGCCGCTACGTCCACATCAAGCCCGATGACCTCGACCGCGCCGACGCCTGGTTCGCTCGCTACGGCGATCGGGCCGTCTTCTTTGCCCGGCTGGTGCCGCTGCTGCGGGCGCTGATCAACTACCCCGCCGGTGTGGCGCGCATGCCGGTCGGCCGCTTCCTGCTCTTCAGTGCGTTGGGCTCGCTGCCGTGGAACGCTGGCCTGCTGCTGGGCGGCTACCTGCTGGGGGAGAACTACAAGCGCCTGTATGAGGCAGTGCGTCCATTCGAATACCTGATCTACGCCCTGGTGCTCGTGGGCGTGGTGTACGTCATCTATCGCTGGCTGCGCGGTCGCAGCGGGGATGGCCGCGCTCCCTCGTCAGCCTAGCTGTTGGCGATCGCATCGGCCTCGGCGATCAGGCGGTCCGGGGTCACGTAGCGGGTCAGCGCGTAGCGCAGGTATCGGACCCGCTGGTCGCGATCCATTCGCTCAGCCCAGCGGCGGTGATATTTGTGGCCGATGCCGTACGCGTATTGGTACGAGCGGACCAGCGGGTGTTGGGGCCAGCTGGCGAGGTTCCGCCGCGCGTATGCCTCTTCGCTGAAGGGGTTCGTCAGGATCGAGGCCAGCAACTCGTCGTGCGGCCGTCCCATGTTGATGAGGATGTGCGCGTTGTTGTTCAGGTAGTCCCGTAGCCGCCGCTGCTCGCGGGCCAGCACGCCGTACGGTGAGGGTGGCAGGTCGTCGTCGAGGTAGTAGGCCATCGCGTCGGTGCTCCCCTCGTCGATGAACCCTTGCGGGTCGTGGACCGTGGTGAGGCCGACGAAGGGATCCAGCTCGCCGGCCTGGATGCGCCGCGCCACCAGGGTCGCGTGCAGGAAGTGCCCGCACACCTCGTGCCGCATAAGATGCTCGACGTCCCCCCTCCGCCAGCGGTTGCTCTCGTGGAAGTTGAAGCGGAGGGTCAGCTCATCGCGCCCGCCACCGGCCCACGCGTACCAGTAGGCATCGACACGCTGCGGCATCCTCCCGGAAGGTCTCCTCGAGTGCCTGCCAGCCGCGGTATGCAGCGATCGCCGCGCGTGAATCAAAGCCCATGGCAGGTGCAGCGTACGCCGTCGGCGCGCCAGATTGACGGCCCCCGCACTTGGTGGCACCCTAGGCAACAACTGAACGATTCATCGCCTTCGGGGCGGGGTGAAAGTCCCCACCGGCGGTCGGCTCGCTGAGGCGAGCCAGCCCGCGAACCCCATCAGGCCTGGACGCCGAGGAGCGGCGGTCGGGGCAAACCTGACGGGGCCGACCTGACCCGGCGAGCGCGAAGCTCGCTGGCAGACAGGGCCGACGGTCACAGTCCGGATGGGAGAAGGCGACCGCGAGGCGTTCTCCGACGCATCGACGACGCCGATGGCGCGCGCGCCTGAGGCGCGTCGAGCCACGAGACTCGCGGTCGAGCCCCGTTTGCGATGCCAAGGCATCCGTCAAGCGGAGCGAAGCATGATCACTGAGGCGGCGATGAAGACCGAGAGGGCGCTGATGCCCTCCGGTCTGCCTGTGCGCCTCGAAGGGGTGAGCGTCCAGTTTCCTGCCGCATCCGGTCCAGTCGAGGCGCTGCGAGGACTGACGCTCGACATCCCGGCGGGCAGCCTGACGGTGATCATCGGCCCGAATGGGTGCGGCAAGAGCACCCTGCTTCGGGTCATCGCCGGCCTGCTCCAGCCGGTCGCTGGCCGAGTTCTGATCGGCGAGGGAGCGGGCGCTGAGCCGCGAGCGGGTGACGGTCGGGTGGGCCTCGCGTTCCAGCAGCCGCGTCTGCTCCCCTGGCTGTCAACCCTCGACAACGTCGCGTTGCCGCTCACCTTGGCCGGCATCCCGGCCGTCGAGGCAAGACAACGCGCGCAGGAGGGGCTCGAACGCGTGGGGCTGACCGACGCCGCAGATATTGGGCCGGCACAGCTCTCCGGTGGGATGGCGCAGCGAGCGGGCCTGGCTCGTGCCCTCATCACCAACCCGTCCATCCTTCTCCTGGACGAGCCGTTCAGCGCGCTCGATGCGCTGACCCGCGAGGCATTCGACGGCGAGATGCAGCGCCTCTGGATGGATCGGCCGCAAACGGTGGTGCTCGTGACGCACTCCGTGAGCGAGGCCGTGCGGATGGCAGACCGGATCGTTGTGATGACCGCGCGACCGGGACGCGTCGCTCAGATCAGTCCTGTCGACCTGCCGCGACCGCGGCCAGCAACGCTCTCAGGAGACCCCGCGGCGGCGAGCATCGACGCAGCTGCTCGCGCGGCCCTGGTCGAAGTCCACCCGCCTGAGCTCACTCCCTGGCTTGACCGATGAAAAGCCTCGCCACGACTCTCATCTCGCTCGCCGCCTTCCTGGTCGCCTGGAAGGTGCTCACGGTGGTGACTGGCACCCCGGACTACATCCTCCCCGCGCCCGAGGTGGTGGGGGGGCGCGCCGTGCGCGCCATCGGCTCAGGACTGCTGTGGGAGCACACCGCCGTGACCCTCTCCGAGATCCTGTTTGGTCTCGCGGTGGGCGCCGTGTCGGCGATCGCCGTGGGGATTGCCCTCGGCAAGAGCGTGGTGATCGAGCAGGTCCTGTCGCCGTACATCGTGGCGGCCCAGTCGGTGCCGATCCTGGCGCTGGCCCCGCTGCTCGACATCTGGTTCGGCGGCGGGCTGCTGGCGCGCGTCCTGATCTGCGCGCTGATCGTCTTCTTCCCGATCGCCATCGCCACCATGGTCGGCATCCGCTCCGTCGACCCATTGCTGGTCGAGCTGTTCCGGTCGCTGGGCGCCACAGCGGGCCAGCGCACCATCCGGCTGGAGATCCCCTCGGCCCTGCCGGTCATCTTCGGCGGCCTGCGGGTGGGGGTCACGCTGGCGGTCATCGGCGCGGTGGTGGCCGAGTGGGCCGGCGCCAGCCGCGGCCTGGGGGTCCTGATCAATATCGCCGACCAGGGGCTCTTCGACACCCCCCTCATGTTTGTCGCCCTCGCCACCCTGGCGGTCATCGGCATCGGCCTGCACGGGCTGGTCGTGTCGGTCGAGCGCCGCCTTGTCCTGAAGTCCTAGAAAGGAAGACCGATGCCTCCGCGCCGCCTCTTCATACCGCTGATTGCCCTGCTCCTGGTTGGCTGCACGCCCAGTCCGTCCCCCTCGCCGTCGGTTGCCCTGCGACCGGTCACCCTATTGCTCGGCTTCCGGCCTGACGTCCAGTTCGCGCCCTTCTACCTGGCGCAGCAGGCGGGGTACTTCGCCGAGGCCGGCCTGGAGGTGACCATCGAGTTCAGGGACGCGAGCGACGTTCTCCTCCTGGTGGCCGATGGACAGGCCGAGTTCGGGGTGGCCGACGCCACCGACGTGATGATCGGCCGAACCTCGGGCATCCCGGTGAAGTACATCTCGACGCTGTACGAACACTTCCCGGTTGCCCTCATCGGGCCTCGCGGCACCGTGCCCTCCGAACCGGCCGAGCTAGCCGGTATGCGAATCGGCACACCGGGAGAGTTCGGCTCGTCGTGGCACGTGCTCCGGGCTCTCCTCGACGCCGGCGGAATGACTCCCGACGACGTGGTGATCCGCGGCTACCCGCAGTTCAACCAGGTCCAAGGGCTGCTGAACGGGGACGTCGACCTGATCACCGGCTTCCGGAATAACGAGCCGTTGCGGCTCGAGGCGCAGGGCATGTCGGTCGAGCTGCTGACGGTGGATAACATCGCCCCACTGCCCGGCCCCGGGCTGATCGCGGGGGACGGTCTCCTGGCCAGCGACCCGGCCCTGGCGACCGAGTTCGCCAGGGCGCTCGTTCGTGCGCTGGTGGCCATTGCCGCGAACCCGGAAGTGGGACTGGACGCGGCCGTCGCTGCGGTGCCGGCGATCGGCGAGGACCGCGCCACGGCACTCGCCGTGCTGGAGGCGACGGTGGAGCTCTGGAGTCAGGACGGCGCGATCGACAGTTCGGTCTGGACGAGCGGCTACGAAACGATGCTGCGACTCGGTTTCATCGACGGCTCGGTGCCGCTTGACGACATGATCGAGGCCATCGCCTCGCCCTGATCGGTCAGCGATCCGGTTTGGTAGGAGTTGGAGCTCGCTCAGGGAGGGCATATCGGTCCAATGCGGGCTCGTCGGAGGACTCGGCCCGTTCGGCGGCGTCGACCGTCTGCTGCAGCAGCATCATGGTCGTGACCGGGCCAACCCCGCCCGGGACGGGGGTGATGCCGCTGACCACCGGCCGGACCGCGGCGAAGTCGACGTCGCCCACGATCCCGTCCGGGGTGGTGTTGATGCCGCAGTCGATCACCACTGCCGAGCGGTTGACCATTTCGGCGCGCACCAGGTGCGGCACACCGGCGGCGACGACGAGGATCTCCGCCCGGCGCGTCTCGCGGGCCAGGTTGCGGGTCCGGCGATGGCAGATCTGGACCGTCGCGTCGGCGGCCAGCAGCAGGGCTGCGGCAGGACGGCCGACCACCGCCGAGCGACCGACGACCACCGCGCGCTTGCCCGCGATCGGGATGCCGTAGTTGCGCAGGATGGCCATCACCGCCAGGGCCGTGGCCGGCACGAAGGTTCGTTCCCCGCGGGCGATGCGGCCCGCATTGAGGGGCGTCGCACCGTCCACATCCTTCACGGGGTCGATCAGCTCGACTACCGCCGCGGCATCGAGATGGGTGGGGACCGGCTGAGCGATCACGATGCCGGCGATGCTCGGGTCGCGGTTCAGGGCGCCGATGCGCGCCGCCAGGTCTGAGAGCGCCACTCCCTCCGGTGGAGCGATCTCGAAGGCGTCGACGCCGACGCTGCGAGCCGCGCGCCACACGCTCGCGGCGTACACCGCGGAAGGGCCACGCGCGTCCAGCCGCACGATCGCCAGGCGAGGCGTGGCCCCGGTGCGCTCATGGAGCTCGGCGATGCGGTCCGACAGGTCGCGCCACAGGCGGGATGCGACGGTTCGCCCATCGAGGATCTTGGCTGTCATCTGGACGCCAGCCGCTCGTCCACGCCAGCCAGCGCCGCGTGCTCACCTTCCGTCGCCCGTTGCTCGAGGCGTGAGATCTCGGCAGGCGCCGACTGGCGCAACGGGTCGTCATCGGCGAGGTAGGGGAGGTTGATGCGGACATTGAGGAGCGCACCGCGCAGCCCGGCGGCGGCCAGCTGGGCGGCCACTCCGGCGTCACTGGCCGCGTTGCGATTCCCGATCGGTGCGATCCGCTCGGCCAGGTCGAGGACCTCGGAGGCGACCACGGCCGCACGCAACGGGATCCGCGCCGCTTCCTTCATGGCCCCTTGCAGAGCGACGGTGCGTGCCTTGCGCTCGCCCTCCGAATCCTTCGGCATGTGGCGGGCACGGACCACGACGTCGTAGGCGGTGGCGTCATCCTGGGCGAGGCTGAGCAGCTCGGCCCGGCGATCCAGCGCATCGAAGCGAATGTGTCGGATCGTCGCTTCGTGCTCCGCGTAGGCCGGCCGCCCGATCGTCAGCTCCGCCACCATGGCGACCAGTGCGGCGCCCATGGCAGCGGCCAACGCGGCGGCACTGCCGCCACCGGGGACCGGATCGCTGCTCCCCAGGCGCTCAAGAAATTCGTGGAGGGGAAGGTCGGTGAGTTGGGTCGAATCGCCCATCGGCGAGCTGCCTCGTGCTGGTCTTCGGACGCCCGCACGGCGCCCGCGGGCGAGCCTTGTTCCGGATTGTACGGGCTAGACTCCGAACCGCATGAAGCAGGTGGGCTGGCGGATCGCGCTCATCACGACCGTGCCGCCCGTGGCCGCGGCGCTCGTCCCCACCCTGCGCGAGCTCGGCCACGACCCGGTCGCCATCATCAGCGCGCGCCGGCGACAGCCTGCACCTCTCGGTCGCGAGCCGATGGGCGACGAGACCGCGCCACCCGGATTGGATGTGCTGCTGGCGCACGACAAGTGGTCGGTCGAGCCGCTCCTGCGCGCCTGCCG
This sequence comes from Candidatus Limnocylindria bacterium, assembly GCA_046713375.1. GTDB lineage: Bacteria > Chloroflexota > Limnocylindria > QHBO01 > QHBO01 > CF-167. The sequence goes on along the minus strand of JBKKBV010000161.1, from coordinate 841 downwards.
CCCGGACCTGGCGCTGTGCTGGGGATTCCCGTGGCGCATCCCGCAGGCCGCGCTGGACGTGCCGCCGCTCGGGTCAGTCAACTGCCATCCCGGCATGCTGCCGCGCCACCGCGGGCCGATCCCGCTGGCCTGGGCATTTCGCGATGGGGACGCGCAGTTCGGCGTGACCTGGCATCGGATGGACTCGGAGCTCGACACCGGCCCCATCCTTGCCCAGGCACCCGTGCCGATGCTCGACGACGACTACGGCATCGACGTAGTCGGACCGCGCATGGGCGCAGTGGCGCTGGCCCTGCTGCCGGAGGTCTTCGCTCGGATCGCGGCCGGCGACCCCGGAGACGCGCAACCGACCGAGGGGGTCACCTGGGCAGGTCACTTCGGCGAGGACTACGCGATCGTCGACTGGTCCCAACCCGCGCGGCAGATCCACGACCAGGTCCGCGCCTGGGCATTCACCTTTGGCCTGTCGCCGGTGGTCGGCCCCATCGCCGAGCTGGACGGGAAGCGGGTCCGCCTGCTCCGCACCGCCCTCACGGACCCCGGCGGCGACGCTCGGCGAGTCGAGGCAGGCGACGGACCGCTCTGGATCGTTGAGGCCGAGCCTTCCGACTGAGGTTCCCTACGCTGCCTCGTCCAGCGCGTCGACGAACCAGCGCCGGCGCCGCCCGTCGAAAACCAACGAAGCTTGCCCGGCATCGGTTTCGACCAGGTAGGTGATGCGAGGGCCGCGCTCGGCGGGGTAGGCCGCGGTCTCGTCGCGCACGGCGTCGAGGCCGGTAACGGTCAGCTGTCGGCCACCAACCCTGACGGTCGAGGGCCTTGCGAGTCGCCGGTCCCACTG
>JBKKBV010000160.1:0-7581 GCA_046713375.1 Candidatus Limnocylindria bacterium | reverse complement strand
GGTCGGCATCGGTGCCGAACATGCGGGCCAGCATGAGGTCGAATCGCGTGCGGTCCGCGGAGAAGGCCACGAAGTAGAGTCCGTGCTCGGCGACCGTGCCATACGGGACGCTGCGGCGGTAGATGGGGAGCTCCTCGCCCGCCTCGTCGTTGATCTGAACGCGCGCGATATGAGCATCCGCGGGGAGGTCGTCCCCCGTCATCTCCTTGCTGGAGAGCTTGCTTCTGCCGAAGACCCGCTCCTGTTCCGTCCGGGGGAGGGCCTCGAAGGTGTCGAGATCGTGGACCCAGCGCATGACCAGCACGTGGGCACCGCCAGCGCCCGGCTGGTCGTCCGGGATGAGGGCGGCCTCGGGGGCTTCGTGGGTCATCGGGTTAGCGGACCCGTCGATGAACCCGGTCAGGTCGCGGCTGTCGCGGTGCACGAAGCACGGCTGCTCGGAGGCAACCTGGGCGACGTCGTGGAGCATCTTCACCGCGGCTCGCGCGTGCTCGAACACAACGTCCTCCGACGACCCGCTGATCCACAGCCAGAAGTCGTGCTGGGTGGCGGGCGCGTGATGGCCGCCGATCCGGCCGATCGGCATGAATGGCGCAAGGTCAGGGGGCGCCTGGTCGGGCGCGACCGTCCGCCACAGGTCTGCCCCAAAGCCGATGACCAGGTTGACGCCACCCGCCGCAACTGCCGGCGCACGCAGCTGGCTGAGGGCGGTGGTGGCCTTGGCCATGTCCACGTCCGGGCGCAGGTCGAACTCGATGAATTCGTGCGCGATCGTCCCCTGCGCAAAGATCCCGAACTGCGGCACGGTCATGGGAGCGACATCGTACTGCGGGTTGGGCGGATACTGCGGTCATGAGGGATCGCGATACGACGCGGTGGCTGCTGACCGGCGGAGTCATCGGTCCCGTGCTCTTCGTGGTCGTCCTGCTCGTCGAAGGCTGGACGCGTGCCGGCTATGACCCGATGACGATGTTCGGCAGCCTCCTGAGCCTCGGCGATCTCGGCTGGCAGCAGATCGCCAACTTCGTGGTGAGTGGGGCGCTGGTGCTGGGCGGAGCCTTCGGGTTGGGGCGCGTCCTGATTGAAGGGCCGGGCTCGCGCTGGGGACCACGGCTGATCGGCTTGGCCGGGGTAGGGCTCGTCCTGGCCGGCGTGTTTGTGACCGATCCGTCCCAGGGCTACCCGCCGGGGGCGCCGCTTGGGATGCCCACGAGCCCGTCGTGGCCGGGGATCGTGCATCTGCTCGCATCGGTCCTTGTTTTCATTGGACTCCCGATCGCCATGGTCGTAATGGCCCGACGCTTCCGGGGCGAGGGGAGCCGCTGGGCGCTCTACTGCTGGCTGTCGGCGGTGGGGCTACTCGTGTTCCTCTTTGCCTCACAAGCGTTCACGTCGGTGGCGGGATTGCTGCAGCGGGTCGCCATCGTCCTGGCGCTGGGTTGGGTGGCGCAGGTGATGTTCCGGTTCCGTCGGGAAGTGGCTCTGGGGTCCGGATTTGGCGCCTGATGCGGCGTGGGTATGCAACGGCCATTTGAGGCCGGAATCGCTGGCTTCGCTGATCGGTTGATACCGAGGATGGTATGGGGCCGCGCTCGCAAACGCCGTCAATCGCGGTTGGATACCTGAGGGGGATACAGCGGCGACGGGGGGGGCGAGCCTAGAGGTAGAGCAGGGCGTCACCACCGGGATCCCTGCCGGCGGCGAGTGCGTCAAGGGCCGCACGCGGCGTGATCGGGAATGCGTCCATCAAAGCCGGCCCGGCCTCGCGCGTCGCACGCCGGTTGGCAGCTGTCGCCCCGAGCAGAAGGATGAGGCGCCGGGCGCGCAGATCACGTCTCTTCAGCTGAGCAGCGCGGGTCTGGGCCTGGACATCGGCGAGGCGCGTGATGGCCTCGACGACGATGTCGCACTCGCCAGCGGTGATGCGGGCATCGGCAGCGCGGAGGTCGCCCTCGATGGGGATCGGCACCTCCTGCTCCCACCGCCATAGCACTGCAAGACGGGCGCGAAATCGGTTCAGGAGGGCGAGCTGAGGCGCGTCGAGAAGGCGCCTCCCTCCGGGATAGGCGGCTGCGTGGAGTCGCAGACCGACGCTGGCCGCGTGGCGTGAAAGTTGGACCAGCGTGGCGGAGGCACATCGCCCGCGCTCGACGATGCTCACGCGCGACTGCGAGGTCCCGAGCTGGCGAGCGACCCAGCGTTGCGTCTTGCCGCCAGTGATGCGAGCGAGGCGGAGCTCCCTGCCGATCCGCTGGAGCGTCCACTGACCGGCGAGGGTCGCCTCGTGAAGGGGGTTCGTGCGCGTAGTCACTGATTGAGGGTGGCACATGTGACTTATCGGGTAATTAGTCGGCGCTGCCCCATTTCCCACCTCGGGTTGGGCACACGATGCTCGGACTATTCAGGTGAGATATGGAGCAGCGACTGATAGGCCGATGGGGCTGGGTTGTTGATCCCCATATCCCAGCTTGGATATGGGTTGGAGGCTCCAAGCGTTGCAATGGGCCTGTCGTTGCCCGATGCATACCCAAGGCAGATTTCCGAGCGGCGGTCAGGGGACGGTGTAGGTGGCGACGTCTGACTGGGCGACCAGGAAGCCGCCGAGGTCGCTGCCGCGGATCACCTGCACGCGCAGGTAGTAGGTGTGGGCGGGGACGAGCGCCTCAAGCCCGGCGATGTAGCGGTCCGTGGACGGATCGCTCAGCGCGGCCAGGTACGGGTCGCCGCCCAGGTACGAAGGGGTCGGATTCTCCTCGGAGTAGACCACCTTGTAGTAGGTGAAGCACGCTCCGGAGCCGGAGTACGCGGTCCAGGCCATCTTCGTCCCCTCCGCGACCGCGCCGACGCCCAGCGAGCCCAAGGACCCAACCGGTGAGGCCACGGCTGAGGTGACGGACGACGCCGCGATCACTGAGTCGTCGGCGTTGAAGGCCATGCTGCGGTAGTAGTAGGTCACCCCGGGGGACAGCTCCGCGTCCACCGCCGAGGTCTTCTCGAGCACGGAGCTGTGGGCACCCTGCGGCGGGTAGGCCTCCGGAATGGACTCGGATGTGTTGCGCAGGGTGAGGTAGTGGTTGAAGGCCGCGGCACCGTCGTACGCGGACCAGTCGAGGACGACGCCGCCGGGGCAGCCGGTGGCGGCCAGGCTCAGCACGCCCATCGCGGGAGGCGGCGCAGGGGTCGGCTTGGGAGTGGGCCTGGGCGTGTTGTGGATTACGGGGCGCGGGCAGGCAGAGGTACCGGGGAGTGGAGGTACGTTGGGGCCGCGGTGGAGGGCGCCCGCGATATCTGCCAGGGGTATGCATTTGCGAGCGGGGGCGAAAATCGGGCTTCATCCGCATCGGTTCATACCGATGGCGATATCAGGAGAGCTGCCAGGCGGCCGTGCTTCGCCGTTGCATACCTGAGCCGAATACGCTGGGAGCCGGTGGCGGCCCGTACACTCCGCGGCATGGCCGCTCGCCTCCCCACCCTGGAGATCGTCCTCGTCCGGCATGCAGAGTCGGTGCCGGTCGGCACGCCGCCCTGGGAGGCGGACGACGACCAGCGCCCGCTGACGGAGAAGGGCCTGCGCGACGCCGATGAGCTCGCGTTCGAGCTCGACCCCTACCATTTCGACGCGGTCTATTCGAGCCCGTACCCGCGCTCCATGCAGACCGTGGCGCCGACCGCCGCGAGGCGCTCGCTGGAGGTGCAGCCACTCGACGACCTGCGCGAGCGACGAATGGTTTCCTCGCCGAGCGACGACTGGGCGGAGCTGATGGCCCGTGCCTGGGCGGACCCGGACTTCGCCGCGCCCGGCGCCGAGACAGGGCGTGAGGCGCAGCTCCGTGGGCTGCGGGCGCTCGACCTGCTGCGGGCACGGCACGCGCGCGGCGGGCGGCTGCTGGTCGGCAGCCATGGCAACCTGATCTCGCTGATCCTGCAGACGTTGGAGCCCGAAGTGGGTCATGCGTTCCACCAGGCGATGCCGAACCCCGCGGTCTTCCACCTCGAGCACGACGGGATCGGCTGGCGCGTGATGGGCGGCCACGGCTTCGCGGCGATTGCGGAGCGGAGCTAGGTCGGGAACCGGGGCGGGTGCATCGGTGTAGAGGAGGCATAGGAATACACCTGGAGGAGAGACCGATGATTCGCCGCCTGCTCGTCCCGCTCCTGGGGAGCGGTCTGCTGTTGGCCGCCACCGCGGGGAGCGCGCTCGCCAAGTGCGAGGCGTCGGTAGATCCGAAGCCCCCGGAGTGCTCGATGATCGTGGCCATCCTGGACGTCGGCGGCGCGGTGCCCCAGGCCGGCACCAGCCAGTCGGTCGACATCTATCTCTCGCAGGGCGAGCAGCCGTTCACCGCACAGACGGTCGTCCTCATCCTGACCGGCAACACGGACGAGCCCAGGTTGACGGCAACGGCCACCGCCACGGGCCAGGCGGGCCGATGGACCGCCGAGCTGCTCCTGCCGGCCGAGGGAAGCTGGACCGCCGCTGCGCAGCTCGAATACGTCATCGGGCAGCCCTTCGAGGTCGAGGTCAACACCGATTGGGGCGGCATCCTCCCTGCACGCGCTCCGGAAGCCCCTCCGGTGACGGCGCCTCCGGTCGTGCCGGGTTCGCCCGTGCTGCCGATCGGGCTGGCAATTGCCGGGCTCGCTGCCGCCGCGCTGGCGGGTCAGGTGATCCGCGACCGATCTCGGCGTCGCACGGCCGGCACGGCGGTCTCGGCCCAAACCGCGCTGAGCGGCGAGCGCTAAGCCGAGGGGACGCGGCTCCGGGACGAGTCCGGCGCGGGCGCGGCGACGGAGGGCGAATCGGCGAGGGGGACGAATGCAGCGCGGTAGTCTGCCAGCATGGGGGCGGCTCCGCGCTCGGTGAAGAAGGCCTCGGCAGCCGCCAGCGCCGCGGCCGCCTCGGGGTCGCGTTCTCCGGCCAGCAGGCCCCAGTTCAGCCCCACGATCGCCTCGCTGAGCAGGTCCCCACCATCGTGGTAGAGGTCGAGCGCACGACGGAACCCGGCCCGCGCCTCGTCGAGTCGACCGCTCCGTGCCAGCTGGCCCGCCTCGGCGACAGCTAATGACGCGGCCACGATGCGCCCATCGCGCGGAAAGTCGCGGAGCGCCGTGATGGCGGCAGCGAGTTCTTCGGGCAGCCCGCCCGCCATGGCCGCCAACGAGGCGACGTGGGGGCCGTCGTCGTAAAAGTTCTGGTCCGGTGCGGCGTCCAGGCCGCGCCGGGCAGATCGCACCCAATCGCCCCGGAAGAAGGCGACGTGCGATTCGGTCATGGCATTGCTGGCGGTCACGAGCGCGCTGTCGAGCTGTTGCGCGGCAGCGCTGGCGCGCGCCAGCTGCGCATCGGCCTCGCGCTGGTCGCCGCGCACCGCGGCCAGGATGGCGCGCACCTCGGCGAACGCGACCTGGTAGAACGGATGGATCGGTTCGGCCTCCTCGATGGCGTCCATCTCGTCCATCCATGCGCCCCAATCTCCCAGGCGAATGGCTTGCCCCGCCATGAGCATGAGGAATTGCTGTAGGAACCCGGTGTTGCCGAGTCGAAGCGACTGCTCGTATCCCTCGTGCAGAAGGACCATCGCCGCATTCAGGTCATCCACCTGGATGGCGCCGAGAAGGTTGTTCCGTGCTCGCAGCGCGCTGAAGACAAGCCCGTTGCGTTCCGCTTCGGCGATTGCGCCCCGTAGCGTGGCGATCGCCTCGATGAGGCGACCGGCATTCTCCAGCGCCGTCCCCTTGTTGATGAGCGCCTCGACCACGGGGCGCACGAGACCGTGGCGGCCCGACAGCTCCAGGGAGCGGTCGGCGGTGGCAATGGCGTCCTCGTGCCGGTTCATCATCATGTAAACACGAGACAGCTCCGCCAGCAGCGCTGCGAACTCGGGCGAGTCGGTGATCGGCTCTCCGTCGCGTAGCCCCTCCTCGAAGATGGCAACCGCCTGCGGCTCCAGCTTGGCGGAGACGTGGTGGCGGCCGAGCCAGGTGGTGGCGCGAACCAGGCCGGCCAGGTCGCCCAGCGAACGGTAGAGCTCGCGCGCAGCCCTGGCATGCTCGATGGCACGATCCAGGTCGAAGGTGCTTTCTCCCGACTCCGTGGCACGCAGGTGGAGGACAGCCTGCTCGGCCGGATCGGCGGTCACGGTGATCGCCTGCTCGAAGTAGCCGCGCGCCTGGCGGTGGGAGTTGAGCGCCGCAGCGCGCTCGGCGGCGGCCTGGAGCGCGATCCGGGCCTGGGCGGCCAGCGCATCGGCCTCGGCGCCGGCCTTCGAGGCCTGATACGCCGCGAAGTAGTGGCTGGCCAGCACACCGGCCAGCTCGTCCACGCCCAGCGACTCGACATGGCGGGCAGCAGCCAGGTGCCGGGCCCGGCGGTCCGCACGCGCCAGCGAGGCGTAAGCGACCTCGCGCACGAGCGCCTGCACGAACCCGTACTGGCCCCGCTCGGGCGAGCGCGGATCCCGGTTGACGGCGAGCAGCTGGCGTCGGACCAGGCGCTCCAGCCGCTCCCCGAGGGCGGCCGACTCCTCCCCGGCCACGGCCGCCAACGCGTCGAGCGTGAAGCTCTGGCCAAGGACCGATGCGTCCTGCAGCAGCGCGCGATCCTCCGGCCGGTTGGCGTCGAGGCGGCTGGCGATGAGCGCGTGGAGGGTCTCCGCCACGCCGAGCGAGGCGAGGTCCCCGGTGAGACGGTAGCGGCCGTCGTCGGGAACGATCAGCTCACGGTCGAGGAGCATGCGCACCGTCTCCACCGCATAGAGCGGGATCCCCTCGGCCCGCGCCACGATCGAACGCAGCGCAGCGGGCGGGAGACCCGGCACGAGTCCCTCCAGCATCTCCCCGATCTCCGCGTCCGCCAGCGGCTCGAGATTGAGGCGGGTGAGCGTCCGGACGCCGCTCCCCCAGTCGGGCCGCCGCTCGGCCAGCTCCGGGGGCGCCTGCGCCACGACGAAGATCGGTGCCGTTCGGGCCCAGGAGAGCAGGTTCTCGACGAAGTCGAGCATCCCCTGGTCGGCCCATTGCAGGTCGGTGAAGACGAGAATGACGGGGGCCTGGTCGGACATGCGCTCGAAGAAGGTGCGCCACGCCGCGAAGAGCTCTTCGCGGCTCTCGGCCGGCAGCTGCTCGATCCCCAGCAGCCCGGCCAGCCGCGGCAGGATCCAGCGCCGCTCCCCGGCGTCTGGCACGCACTGCTCCAGCGTGGCGTTGAGGCGGGTGCGGATGGTGGCCTCGTCATCTCCCTCACCGATGCCGGCGCGCCCCCGCACCATCTCGACCAGCGCCCAGTAGCTGATCCCCTCGCCGTAGGCCGGGGAGCGGCCCCGGTGGTACCAGGTGTTTTCCACAACGCCGTCGAGGTACTTCTCGAACTCCCACGCGAGCCGTGACTTGCCGATGCCGGCCTGACCGATGTCGCTGATCAGCCGCGACTTGGGCTCTCGCGCGGTGGCGTCGAAGAGGTCCTTGAGCAGCCGCAGCTCGTCCTCGCGGCCCACGAACGGTGGCTCGAGCAGCTCGCTCCGGCCCGATCCGCCGCGCCGCGCCACCACCGCGATCGCCCGCCAGGCGGGGACGGGGCTCGCC